>JAENWE010000142.1 GCA_016650185.1 Vicinamibacteria bacterium
ACCGACATGGCCCTTCTGGCCTTCATCCTTCGCGCGATACTTTTCCTGTTCGTCTTTCGGCTGGCCGGGATGGTTCTCCGGGCCTTCTTCGGCGGTCTGGCTCAAGGATCGCGGCCCGGCGGAGCCCGAGGACCGGGTCCGGAGCCGGCTCCGCGTGGCCAGGTGGAAGAACTCGTGAAGGATCCGGTTTGCGGGGTGCACACCGCACGCTCATCGGCCATTACCGGGAGCTACCGGGGCGCTTCCGCCTACTTCTGTTCCGAGGAATGCGCGGAGAAGGCCCGAGCCCACTGATACTAGTGTGGCGACCCTCAAAGAGCCATACCACGGGAGCGCCGATGCATCCCGGATCGCCGCGTTGCTCGTCGTTGCATATGTTCAATATGCGGTCTCCTCGGCGCCTTGCGCTCCGGGCGCCTCGACGCTCAATTGGCATACCTATTTGAGGGCCACCACACTAGGCCTTCACCGGTTCCTTCTTGGCCGCCAGCGACGCCTTCAGAGCTTCCATGATGTCCACGATCTGGGCGCGCGGCTGTTCGGGCGCGCTCGCGATCTCCTGGCCCTGAATCTTGCGATCGATGGCGGCCTGCATGCGCTTTCGGACCTCATCCTCATACTGCCCCGGTTCGAACCCGGCCGAGGTGATCTGGTCGATCAACTGAACCGCGAGTTTCAGCTCGTTCTCCTTTGATTCGGCGACTCCGACCGGAACGTCGTCCAGGGGCCGGACTTCATCGGGGTACCGAAGCTGTTGCAGGATGATCACATTCTTGAGCGGGCGGAGCAGGACCAGATACTGTTTGCCCCGGGCCGCCCACCTGGCCACGGCCACGCGTCCCGTCTTCTTCATCGCATCGCACAAAAGCCGGTAGGCCTTCTCACCGCCTTTATCCGGAGCGAGGTACGAGGCGCCTTCGTAGTAGATCGGATCCACCTGTTTGATGTCGAGGAACTCCGCGATATCGACGAGACCGGTCTTTTCCTCCTCCATCTTCTTTATCTCGTCCGCGGTGAAGACCACGTACTGGTCCTTGGCGAACTCGTATCCCTTCACCATTTCCGTCCTCGGGACCACCGCTCCCTCATCCCGTTCGCAGATGTACTGCTGCTTCACGCGCCCCTTGCACTTTTCGTGCAGCATGTTGAAAGAGATGGACGCCTTGCTCTCGGTGGCGGAGAAGAGCTTCACGGGAATGGAGACCATTCCGAAAGAGATGGTGGCGGTGGCGGTGGGTCTCATTTGGGTTCCTCGTTGCTTTTAAAGAGATCGAGCCAGTCCAAATAGCTTATGCCCGGACCCCCGCGGCAGCCGCCCGCGCAAGCCTCGTCTCCTCGTCCCGCGCGATAGTCCGCGAGGCCATCAGAAAGAGGATGAAGGCCAGCACGTTGGCGGAGGTCGCAGCCATGAAGGCGAGACGCAGGTCTCCCCAGAGGTCGCTCAGCCGTCCCACCACGTAGGGTCCGAGGGCGAGGCCCACAATGGTCACGAAGAGCAGAAAGACCGCGGAAGCGCGCGCCCGCATGTGGGGAAGAACGAGATCCTGTACGGTGGAGACGCCCGCGCCCAACCACATGGCCGCGAAGACCTGGGCCACCGTGAACAGGAGGAGAGAGGTGTTTCTATCGCTCACCGTGAGAGTCAGTATGAGCAGAGGGATAGGGATGAGGGCGTTCATCATGCCCACGATCAACCGCCCCAACGGTGTCCGACGCCGTAGTCTGTCCGCGAGCATTCCGCCCATCATGACCCCCAAGCCTCCGCCGATGGCCGAGATCAGGCCCAGTCGGTCGCCGATTTGAGAGACCGAAAAGCCGTGGTAGCGGATGAAGAACTGGGCGGTCCAGAAACTGATCACGTAGCCGGTGAACGACAGTGACGAGAAACCAAGGGTCGCGAATCCGAGAGAGGGCGTCCTGAAAATCAGAGCGAAGGCATCCGGCTCACGCACCCTCAGACGCTCGGCCATAGTGGCAACCACATAGAGCCCCAACCCGACGCACGCCCATTGCGTGGCGTCGCCAAACGCGTACCACAGAGCCGTCCCTCCGAGCCCCAGAGCCGCGAACGTCGCAGCGTTCAAGCCGACGGGCACGCCATCTTGCTTCAAGAAGAAGAACGAGAAAGGCGGCAGGAGCGCCAGGCCCTCGCGAACCGCACTCGGCAACGCGCCCGGCCCTGTCCCATCGGGTCGTTTCGGACCGGTCGTTTCGGCCGTCTCGTCCTCCGCGGATCCCCGCCGCGGCTCCTTGAACGAAAGCACGATGGGCGCCAAAAGGAGGCCGGGAAGGCCAGCGACCAGGAACGCGACCTGCCATCCGTGAAGGCCGAACGGCTCCTGTCCGGCCGCGAACGCTGTCTTCCACCCATCCACCACGGCGCCTCCGACATACGAACTCAGTCCGATTCCCACATAGATGCCGAGCGAGTAGATGGCGAGCGCGGTGGCCCGGCGCGCCTTGGGGAAGAGATCGGAGATGAGCGAATACGCCGCCGGAGAAGCGCTGGCCTCGCCGATTCCCACGCCCACCCGGGCCAGCGCCAGGCTCGGGAAACCGGACGCCATGCCGGAGAGCATGGTCATCGCGCTCCAAAGAGCCAGACCCCAGGCGATCAGCTTGCGGCGCGATCCCAGGTCGGCGTAGACGCCGAGGGGCACCCCGAAGACGGCGTAGAAGATGCCGAACACCGTTCCATAGAGGAACCCGAGCTGTCCGTCCGTGACCTGGAGGTCTGCCTTCACCTCCCCGGCCAGAATGCTCAGGATCTGGCGGTCGATGAAGTTGACGATGGAAACGGCAAACAGGATGCCCAGGATCAGCCGAGCGTTCGTGACGCCTCTGGATGGAGCCGTGGTGGTCCTGGGGTCGAGCGTCTTCATGCGAGGTGAGCGGTCGGGAACGTTAATACGCGACGCCTGTTCTTCACGCGCCCGTGCGCTTTGTCGGATCGCCGGGCTGCTGGCGGCCGCAGGTGTGGCCATTGGTATCGCCTGGTCCGGCCTTCTCTCCAACATCGCGGCGGGAGTCTTCATGGTCGCGCTACGCCCGTTCAAGAAGGGCGACAACGTCCAGATAGGAGGAGTGTACGGCGCCGTTGAAGAGCTTGGCCTTTTCGGCACTACCCTGACGGCACCAAAGTGATCGTGGGAAACACCAGAGCGTTCAACTCGTGGCCGAAGAAATCCGGAAGGCCGGAATCGCGGCCCCGAATCCGCTCGGGCGAATCACGTAAGGAAGGGGTTCGACCGGCGTTCCTCGAGGATCGTGGTGTCCGGCCCGTGGCCGGCGATGACCCGCGTCGCGTCGGGCAGGGGCAGCAGCTTTTCCCGAATGGATCGCACCTCGGTGTCGAAGTCGCCGCCCCACAGGTCGGTTCGGCCGACACTCCCCGAAAAGAGCGTGTCGCCGGAGAAAAGCAGATTCCGGCTGCCCAGAAAGAAGGAGCAGGAGCCGGGCGTGTGTCCGGGAGTGTGCAGGACTTGAAGGGAATCGCCCTTGCTTCCGAACGGGATCACGTCGCCCTGATGGATGTGCTCATCGACCGGCGCTCGCACCGGCGTATCCATGCCTATGAACTGGGCCTGCATGCCCAGATTGTCGTAGAGGGGAAGGTCCATCTCGTGGAGCATCACCTTCGCTCCCGTCTTCTCCCGGACTTCGTGGTTGCCGGCCACGTGGTCGAGATGGGTATGGGTGATGAGGATGGCCTTGGGTCGAAGTCCGAGGGCGGCGAGACGCTTCAGGACCTTGGGCGCTTCGTCTCCGGGATCGATCACGATGGCCTCGCCGGTCTCGGGATCGCCCAGAATGGTGCAGTTGCATTGCAAGGGTCCCACGGGGAAGGTTTCGATGATCAAGGATTCTTTTCCTGTGCGAGAGGGCCTCGGAGATATCCCGAAGCGACCGCGAAGCCAATCATCGCAAGAAGACCCCACGAATAGACATTGAACAGACCCACGTCGAGCGGGCTCAGGCGAGGCATGCCGAAATCGCCGCCCGATCCGGTGGCCGACGACATGAGGATGGTGGGGAGGAAGTAGGGGAGGAGAAAAGGGTAGGTGCACACCGTCACGTCCAGGAGATTGGCCCGGCGGTAGGCGGAGAGGCCGAACCTCTGGCCGGTCTCTTTGGCGAAGGCTCCGATGGCCAGCATGGCCACGACACTGTGAGTGGTGAAAAGCACGGCCACGCTGACCGCGATCACGATCCACGCCTCGGCCGCGCGTGTGGTGTGAGCCTTCCGCCTCGCCAGGTCGGCCAGGCCGTCTTGGAGGCCGGTGGCCACCAGCGTGCCCACGAGACCCATCAGGAGCAGGGTGAAAATCGACACGCCCACGCCTCGCTCCAGGCCCTTCAGGATCAGGCCTCGGGCCACGAAGCTCTCACGGTCGATGAAGAGCAGGTCGGAGGGCGACAAAAGCCCGAAGCCGAGGCCCAGGATCACGGCCAGCATGATGCCGACGAGCAGGCCTTCCAGCAGGTGCTTCTTCCGAAGGAGAAGCGACAAGACCGCAACCGGAGCGATCAGCATCGGGAGAGAGCGAAGCGAACCCCCGGCGGTGGTTGCGGGCGATCCGCTACCCTCGCCATGGCCGAGGATCAGGTAAACGATGAGCGCCAGGAGGGCGGGCGGGAAGACATAACCAAAACGACTTCGGACCACGCCGCCGATATCGGCGCCCTGAGTTCCGGCCGAGGCGATGGTGGTGTCGGAGATGGGCGAGATGCTGTCGCCGAATGTGGACCCGGCCAGGATCGCGCCCGCCAGCCAATGGGGGTCGGCTGCGAGCGACCCTCCGGCCGGATACAGCAGGGGCCCGCAAACCAGAATCGTCCCGAAGCTCGTCCCCGTGGCGGTTGCCACCAGGGAACAGATCACAAACGACAAAGCCGCGAAGCCGCCGCCTTCAAGGCCAAGCCGGGAGCCCGCGGACACGAGCGCCTGGATAAGGCCGGCGGCGCGGAGAAGCTCGGCCAGGACGCCCGAGAAGAGCCAGGCCAGGACCATGAGAGCCACGATCTCCTGGCTCATGGAGCGAATCACGGTTTCGCTCCAAAGCGTCCGGTCCCGCGCCAGCAAGACGCTGACCCCCAGGGCCAGGAGAACGATCGGCCAGAAACCGCGCTCATCGGGGGCTCCTTGCAGAGCCAGCGCGGTCACGCCCGCGAAGAAGACGATGGCGGGAACGACCGCTCCGAGGATCCCGCCATGGAAGGAAAGCCGGGGGGAAGCAGATCCTTCGCTCATCTCTGGTGGCTATGCTAAGTGGAATGCCGATGAAGCGGGCCAAGGCAAAGCGAAGACCTCAAGCGAGGTTCCGCCTGTTCGATCTCCGGGTTGAGGTTGAGCAAGCCGAAGGCGTACCCATGATTTGTAATCACCGGTTGGGCGAATGGTTCGAACTGCGCGGAGAAGATCTCTCGCTGCCGCCGGGACAGACCTTTCCTTTGTACCCTCTCGCCGCCCTGCTCCCGCTTCTCCCGGCCAAACAACGCGAAACCCATCCCCATGACTGGATGACCACCGATACCCTCATCGCCTGCCCGGACCCCAACTGCGGTGGCCGATTCCGGATCAGGCGGATCGGACAGAGCGTTTTCAACCACGCCGACGTGACCGCGGTGCCCCTTCCGGTTTCCGCGACAACGCGTTCCCGAAAACGTGCGCGTTGAACTGGCGCCCCGGTATTCGATCTCCCGGATCATCAAGGGTGGATGGCAGCTCGCTCAGGGCCACGGCGCCGCTCAAGGCGAGGCGCAGGCCCACGCCGACATGG
>JAENWE010000143.1 GCA_016650185.1 Vicinamibacteria bacterium
CCGGCCAGTTGGTCCGATCCGTCGTGGCCACCCCGGGCCAGATCGAACTCCGGCTCGACCTCGCCTCGGTGGGCCTGAACCTGGACCAGGCCATCCCGTGCGGCCTGATCGTGAACGAACTCCTGTCGAACTCCCTGAAGCACGGCTTTCCCGCCGGCCGATCGGGAGAGATCCACATCGAGCTCCACAGAATTGGAGACGAAGGTCTGCGACTCAGGGTGAGCGATAACGGGATCGGACTGCCGCCGGACTTCGAAGCGAAGCGAAAGGCTTCTCTCGGCCTGCAGATCGTCTCGGATCTTGCCCGGCAGCTGAACGGCGGCCTGGTCATCCATCCTGGAACCGGCGCCTCATTCGAAATGACCTTCGTCCGAGTGGACACACAGCGGATCTGAGGAGGCCATATTCGGAGTAACCTTGGGGGCAACCCCGCACGGAGGTCCGTCGTCGCGGACATCCGGCTTGTCCAGGTGCTTAACCCACGGCCTGAGACGGAGGACAATTGAAAACGCCAACCATCCTCATTGTCGAAGACGAAGGGATCATCGCCCGAGACATCCGGCAGCAGCTGGTCGGACTCGGATATGACGTGGTCGGGGACACGCCGACGGGCGAAGAAGCGCTGGTCCTGACCGCGGAGCTCAAGCCGGACCTCGTCCTGATGGACATCCACCTGGGCGGAAAGATGGATGGCATCGAGGCCGCCCAATTGGTCCGGAAGCGGTTCGGCACTCCGGTCGTGTTCCTCACCGCGTTTGCCGGGGCCGAGACGCTGGAGCGAGCCAAACTGACAGAGCCGTTTGGCTACATCATCAAGCCCTTCGATGAGCGGTCCTTGCACACGGTCATCGAGATGGCTCTGTACAAGCACCGAGCGGAGAGTCATCTCCGACAAGCCTACGACGAGCAGGCCACGATCCTCCGAACCGCCCTCGACGCCTTCTTCATGGCCGATTGGCAGGGTCGTCTTCTGGATGTCAACGAATCAAGCTGCAAGCTGTACGGCTACACCCGCGACGAACTTCTGAAAATGTCGCTCTCCGATCTCGACGCCTCGACAGACAAGCCGCAGATCGAAACGCTCGAAGGCCTGAAGCAACCGGCGCCCGCACGTTTCGAGCGCGCCCAGCGGCGCAAGGATGGAAGAACCGTCCTCGTGGAGATGAGCGTCAACTACCTCCCGTATTCGGGAGGTCGCATCTTCTGCTTCGCGCGCGACATTACCGAGCGGAAAGCGGTGCAAGACGCCCTGGTGCAACTCAACGAAGACCTCGAGGTTCGGGTCTCGATGCGGACGGAGGATCTCGAGGGGGCCAGGAAAGAGGCCGAGGACGCGAACCGGGCGAAGGCGGCCTTTCTGGCCACCATGACTCATGAACTTCGGACGCCTTTGAACGGCGTCATCGGCATGCTGGATGTGGTGAGGCAAACCACGCTGGAGCGTCACCAGATCGAGATGCTGGACCTGATCAGCGAGTCAGGCCTGTCCCTGCTTTCCATCGTCGATAACATTCTCGACTTCTCCAAGATCGAAGCGGGACGCCTGGGCCTGGAAGTCCTGCCTTTCTCACTCCAGGAGGTAGTGGAGAGGGCCTGTTCCGTCGTCGCCCCCATGGCGGAAAAAGCCGAAATTGAACTGACGATGTTCACGGATCCGAAGCTCCCGCCTCTCGTGTTGGGTGATGCCGCGCGTCTCAAGCAGGTCCTCTTGAACCTGATCAACAACGCGGTCAAGTTCTCGAGCCGTCAGGGGCGGCCCGCTCGGGTGTCCGTCCGGGCCGTGGTGGCGGCCCAGACCGCGCGCGATGTGGCTCTGGAGTTCGAGGTCAAGGACAACGGCATCGGGATGGACGCCGCGACCCAGGCCGCCCTTTTCAAATCCTTCACCCAGGGCGACAGCTCCATATCGAGACGTTTCGGCGGCACCGGGCTGGGGCTCACCATCTCTCGGAATCTGGTCGAACTCATGGGCGGGAAGATCACCGTTGTGAGCGAACCCGGCCGGGGCTCCACCTTCCGAGTGCGCATCTCCTTCCAGCGGGCAGAAGAGAAGAAGCCTGGAGCCGTCGGCACTCCCGAACTGGCCGGGCTATCGTGCGTTGTCATCGGTGATCCCAAAGGCCTGCACGGCGATCTCGCCGCCTACCTCGAAGCGGCAGGCGCTGCGGTAGACAAGGTGCTTGACCTTGAGACGGCGGCGAAGCGCTCGGCCAGCCACCCCACCGGCCTACTGGTGTGGATTCTCGACCTGCAGGACGGCGCGCCCTCCCTCGAAACGCTCCGCGCCGCCGAGGCCGACCGGCCTGAAGGCCAGACTCGCTTTGTCCTGGTCGGGCGCGGTCGGCGGCGGAAACCACGCCCCCGGGCCAAAGGAGTCTTCGAGGTCGACGTCAATCTCCTGCAACGCGAGGTCTTCCTCGACGCGGTGGCGCGTGCGGCAGGGCGGCCAGAAAGGGAAAACGCCACCACCCCGATCATGATCCGGCGAGTACCCACAGCCCCGCCCTCTCGCGAAGACGCCAGGGCCCGCCGCCGGCTCGTGCTCGTGGCCGAAGACAATGAAGTCAATCAAATGGTGATCCTTCGTCAGCTCGCTCTGCTTGGATATGCGGCCGACGTGGCCCCGGGCGGTCGCGAGGCCCTGGAGCGATGGCGAACCGGCGACTACTCGCTGCTTTTCGTGGACCTTCACATGCCCGACATGGATGGATATCAACTCACCGCCGCCATAAGGGTCCAAGAGGGCGCTGAAGAACACGCGGTCATCATCGCCCTCACCGCCGACGTGCTGAAGGGCGGCGCTCAGCAGTGTCGCGACGCGGGGCTGGACGATTATCTGTGCAAGCCGGCGCGCCTCTCGGAGGTGAAGGCGATGCTGGAGAAATGGCTGCCGCTCAACGGCCAGGCGGCGGGGCCCAAGATTGCGGGCAAGCCAGGTGGAGAAGCACCGCTCGGCCCGAGTCTGGATATTGCGGTGCTGGAGGAACTGGTGGGCCGGGATCCCGACGTCATCCGGGACTTCCTTCGCGCCTTCTGGATCAGCACCTCCAAAACCACGTCGGAGCTCAACGCCGCATGCGCGCGGAAGGATGCGGCTATGGTCGCCGACCTGGCCCACAAGCTCAAATCTCCGGCTCGGTCGGTGGGAGCCCTTCGGCTCGCCGACGCCTGCGAAGGCCTGGAGCGCGCAGGCAGAGACTCTGATTTCGCGGCGATCGAGGAACAGCTCCCCGGATTTGAGGAAGAAAGGGTCAGGGTCGAAGCGTATCTGCGTGAGGCGTAGCCCACTGGTGCCTGCGCGACCCCGGTCTGGTAGAAGAGGGGGATGTTGGACAGATCGGCGGTCGACATTCTCCTGCTCGACGATGAACCGTTCATCCTGAAGCTGCACGCCCGCATGCTTTCGGATCTCGGGTTCGGATCCAGCCGGGCGTTCGAGAGCGGCGCCCTTGCCCTCGCCGACCTCAACCGGGGACCGGACCCACACCTGATCCTCCTGGATCTCTCCATGCCGGGCATGGACGGCATCCAGTTCATCAAACATCTGGTACAGAGGAATTACGCGGGAGGACTGGTGCTGGTGAGCGGTGAGGACAAGCGCCTGCTCCAAACCGCCGCGCGTCTGGTCGCGGCCCACGGCCTGGCGGTGGTGGGACATCTCGCCAAGCCGGTGACCCCGGCTCAGCTTCGGCCCTTGCTCGAAGAGTGGGAGCGAGGGTCGGGAGGCACGCGGCGTCACCCGGGAAAGCTCTACACCAGGGAGGAGATCGAGGCGGGCATCCGCAACCAGGAGATGGTCACTCACTATCAGCCCAAGATCTCGATCAAGACCGGAGAGGTCGTGGGGGTGGAATCCCTCACCCGCTGGCAGCATCCTATGGATGGCCTAGTCCTTCCCGGCCTCTTTATTGGAATCGCTGAGCGAAGCGGCCTCATTGAAGAGCTGACCTGGCTCACCATGAACCAGGCCCTTACGGACAGGACGGATCTGGCCCGCGCCGGCTGCCCCCTTCAAGTCTCCATCAACGTGTCCGCCTCCCTGCTGACCTCGCTGGAATTCCCAGGCCTCGCCGCCGCCGCCACGTTGCGCGCCTCCGCAGTCCCGCAAGACATCGTTTTTGAGGTGACGGAAAGCGAGTTCATAGCGGACCCCCGCGCGCCGCTCGAGGTCCTGACCCGGCTCCGCCTCATGCGCTTTGGGCTTTCCATCGATGACTTTGGCACCGGCTATTCGTCTCTATCCCAGTTGCGCGACATCCCTTTCGGCGAGTTGAAGATCGACCAAAGCTTCGTTCACCTCGCCTCGAGCGATGCCACCGCTCGCGCCATCTACGACGCCTCCTTGGGGCTCGCCAAGAACCTGAACATGAAAACGGTCGCGGAGGGTGTCGAGGATCGGCCCGATTGGGATCTCGTGCGAAGCACCGAGTGCGACGAGGCTCAGGGCTATCTGATCGCCCGACCCATGCCGGTGTCTGATCTGCCGGGATGGAAGGAACACTGGCTCACCCGAAGGAAAACGGAGTTCGGCTTCGCCTGAAGCTGTCCCATCTCACACGCCCAACGCAGGCACCGTCATCGCGAGCCGGGCACGGACGTTCTGCATAGCCTGAAGCGATCCCGGCGTCGCGCTCCCGCCGGGATTGCTTCGCCGGCTGCAGTCCGATGCCCTCCTCGCGATGACGAACACACGACCGTCATCGCGAGCCGGGCACGGACTACGTCCGTGACTTTTGGAAGAAACCGGAGTTGGGTGGATCCTCTGGGTGAGGGTTCCAGCAGCACTGGCCGTCGGCTCCTTGGTACTTCGTGTCCGGTCGCGAGCGTGGCTCCGAGTCTGGTCTGACTTTTTTGGTGAGGTCGCGGAATTAGAAGTTCCGTGGACTTTCCCGTTCAGCAGGTTTTGTCGTTCCGATCACTCGGGCTGGGACCCTCTTTCATCAACATTAAATAGAGGAGTCCACCCATGAAGAAGAATAGCAAAAGCGGCCAAAGCCTCAAGGTCGTCAATCCAAACGCTGCCGGCATCGATATCGGCTCGAGGGTTCACTACGTCGCCGTGCC
>JAENWE010000144.1 GCA_016650185.1 Vicinamibacteria bacterium
GCGAACGGGGGTGCGGGGGGCAAAGCAGGCGGCTCGATCGCTGTGGCGGTTCGCTCGCACCAAGCGGAGGCCGAATTCACTTCGGCCGGAGCGAACGGGGGTGCGGGGGGCAAAGCAGGCGGCTCGATCGCTGTGGCGGTTCGCTCGCACCAAGCGGAGGCCGAATTCACTTCGGCCGGAGCGAACGGGGGTGCGGGGGGCAAAGCAGGAGCGCGCGCGCCATTGCGGCCCCCCGCCTCAATTACGACAGGAGCAGCTCGATGTCCTCACGCTTGAGCGACGAAATCGAACCCTTGTCTTCGCCCAGCAGGGTTTCGACCAGTTCCCGCTTCTTCTCCTGCAGCTCCAGAACCTTTTCTTCGACCGTTTCCTTCGCGACCATGCGATAGGCGAAGACTGGCTTGGTCTGACCGATGCGATGAGCGCGGGCGATGGCCTGCATTTCGACGGCTGGATTCCACCAAGGATCCAGGATGAAGACATAGTCCGCGGCGGTCAGGTTAAGGCCGAGGCCTCCGGCCTTGAGGCTGATCAGGAAAAGGGGCGTGCTCGGATCGGACTCGAACTGCTCAACCACGGTCTTTCGGTCGCGCGTACCGCCATCGAGATACACGTGCTTGAGTCCCAGCTCCTCCACGCGCGGCCGGAGCAAGGACAGGTAGGACGTGAACTGAGAGAACACCAGGGCCTTGTGACCTTCGGCCGCGACTTCCTGAAGACGCGGCAGGAGCGCCTCGATCTTGGCGTCCTTGAAATCCTTGCGCGTCTCGTCGATGAGACCCGGGCTGCAGGCCACCTGACGCAAGCGGAGCAGAGCTTCGAGAACCTGGATTCGGCTCTTCGACAGACCTTGGGTTTCCAGCAAGGCGGTGATCCGGAACCGATAGTGTTCCTTCATCTCCTCATAGAGCTTGCGTTGCTCCACGCCGAGCTCGCAGTAGAGCGTCTCCTCGAACTTGGGCGGCAGGTCGGTCAAAACGTCTTCCTTGCGACGCCTCAGCACATACGGCCTCAAACCGCGGGCGAGAATCTCTCGCTCGGGGCCGGTGGCCTTGTCGCTCGCCAGTTCGGCGAGGGCTACGGAACCTGCGGCGAGGCTGGGATTGAGAAACGAGAAGATCGAGATGAGCTCCGACATTCGATTCTCGACCGGAGTGCCCGAAAGGGCCAGACGGTGTTTGGAACGGATGAGGCGCGCGGCCCGGGCCGACTCGGTGGTCGCGTTCTTGATGGCCTGGGCCTCATCCAGGATCGCGTAGTCGAAGGTGGTGTCCTGCCAGCGCATCACATCCGAACGAAGGGTGCCGTAGGTGGAAAGAACCACGTCCCACTCTTCGAACGAACCGTGAGAGCGGAGCGCGCTGGTGTGGTCTTTGACCTTCAGGTCCGGAGTGAATCGCGCCGCTTCCTGTTTCCAGTTGAAAACGAGCGATCGCGGGACCACCACAAGTGAAGGAGCGATCGTTTCGCCCGCCAGTCGCCTGAGCCGGCGGTCTTCAAGCAGGGCCAGAACCTGGATGGTCTTCCCAAGACCCATGTCGTCGGCCAGACACCCGCCAAACCCAAAATCCTGGAGGAAGTGCATCCAGCCAAGACCCTCGCGCTGGTACGGCCGAAGCGTGCCTCGGAAAGTCTGAGGCTCAACCCGGGCCTCGATACGCTCGAAGTTCTTGAGCGCCTCACGCGCGGTCTTGAAGGCGACATCGAGCTCAACGTCCGTCTCGCCGGCCAGGATGGCCTCGAGCAAGGCCACCTGACTCTTGGCGAAACGGATGCCGTCCTCTTCCGCCTCACCCAGTCGAACCAGCCGGCCGTAACGGGCCACCAGACGCTCGGGAATCAAGCCCTGGGAGCCGTCCGCCAGGGTCAACACGGTCTCGCCGCGCCGCAACGCCTTCAGCAGCGCGGGCCAGGGCACCACCTCGTGGCCGAAATCGAGGCCGCCCTTGAGGTCGAACCAGTCGACGCCCGAAGAGACGCGGAACCGAAGGCCCAGATCTCGCTTCAACTCGCGCTCGCGAAGGAGGACCCGGAAACCCTCGTCACCCAGCTTGGGAAGAAGAGCGGCCACGTCGGCGCTCTCGACCACAAACCCCTTGCCGTCTCTGGAAACCGCGACTCCGAGATCGAGAAGCTTGGCGCGCAGGTCCCGTTCCACTGCCTCGTTTCGAGTGATGATGCGCTTGCCGGTGTGGTCGAGGACCCCTTTGCGCTGGGAGCGAAACTCGATCAATTCGCCGCCGTATTCGAAGAGAAGCTCAACCGGGACATCGGTCTCATCGCCCGGCTTGGGAAGGCGCTTCAAGCGCACCAGGGGCGCCGGCGTTCCCACGACCCGATCAATGCCCAGGTCTTCGGGCAGGTCGATCTCCATGCCGTTCGGAAGTTCGGCGATTTCGCGCAGCAGGCGATCTTGATGACGGCGAGGCGCTTCGATGGCTCCGCGCCTCACCAGATCATCCACCCAAGCGAAATGCTGGGCCGGTTCGAGACGGGCCACGCTGTTCCGGAAGACGACAATGCCGCCCCGGGTGACCAGGTCGACCTCGCTCATCCTCACCCGATCCTCGCCCCGCACAAGTTCGCCCGACAGCGCGAAGGCGGCCACAGACGCCCCGACCTGGAGGCGCAAGGCGTAGGGGGATCCGTCGTCCATCCCAAGAAAGGTGGCTGCCTCCTCCTTTTCCGGCGGATGCCGAAGGATGAGACGACCGGTTTCAGCCATGAGGGAAAGGGCCAGCCACTGGATTTCCGGAGCCACCCGATACCGCGCCGCCACCCGATGCACATCGTGCAGGCGGAACGAAGAGGCGAGGTCGGCGTCCCGGTCGGCGCCCGAGAGCATGACGAGAATCCGGCGGTCCGCGGGGTTTTGCAGGTCTGACGCGAGGCCACGCCAGGGACGCGCGAACTTGATCCGGCCCCACTCCCGATCCCGTTTCATCTCGCGGTGGGCGATGATCAGAACCAGAGCCCCATCGCTGGATGCGGAGGCGGCCGCATCGATCGCGTAGAGGATCTCGGTGAGCGGCATTTCCTCGGCCAGGGCCTCGGCCTCGCGGGACAGGGTCGGAAGGGCCTGGGATTTGAGGCTGGCCAGGCGAAACCGCCAATCGATGGAAGGGAGGCGCCCCGATTCAGCCTCGTCGATCTCATCGAAGGAGTCCGACCCGGTCTGGCTCCGAGAGGAGTGGAGGCCTTCGATCACCACGTGGGTCCGGTGCGGCTGTTCCTCCCTCTCAGCGTCCTTGGCGCCGCCATCATCGACCGGTCGGGGTCCTCGAGGCTCCGAGTGTCCAAACCCTTGGCCGCGGGCGGCCAGCATTGAGGCCAGGACGTGGGCGCAAGCGCCCGATTTGCCTTCGGGACACGTGCAAGAAATCTGGAAACGATTGGCCCTTTTCTTGATCACCACCCGTTCCGTGGCGATGTCCTTGACGGAGGTGGTGAGAAAGGTGTCATCAATGGCCAAAACCTCGACTCGGTCGGAGTCGAAGAGGCGCTGGGCCTCGTCACGCACCTCCGCGGTAAAGACTTCGGAGAAGGCTTTGATCAAAGCGCTTTCCAGATGGTGACACGAGCTTTGGGCATCCGCCCAGTTTAGCGACTTGTCCCTGTTCTCCGCGAACCTGATCGGAGCCGTTCCACTCGACGGGCCAGGGTTCGCTCTTAAAGTACGTGTTTATGCACCCTCTGGAACTCACCTCCGAGTCCCTCCAAAAGGCTCTTGATCTCACCTCTCGGTTCGTTCGCGAGGAGATTGACTCCCTCGAAGAGCAGCCTTCGGCCGACGTCGAGGGAGCCGAGGAACTGGCGAGGACATTCGCGGAAACGCTCCCCACGAACCCGAAGCCTCTCGAAGCCATCCTCGACCGGCTTCGACCGGCGATTCGGAAGAGCTTCAACACCGCCGGACCGGGATACCTAGCCTTCATCCCGGGCGGTGGAATCATGAGCGCGGCCCTCGCCGATTTCATCGCCGCGTCCACGAATCGATACGTGGGGGTGAGGCCTCCCGCGCCGGCCCTCTCGCAGATCGAAGAAACCGCCATTGCCTGGCTCGCCCAGATCATGGGTTATCCGAAAACGGCCGGAGGGATCCTCACCTCGGGCGGTTCTCTTTCGACCCTGTCGGCGATCGTGGCGGCCCGGGAGACCAAGCTCAAGGACATCTCCAAGGGAACGCTCTACATCTCCGCGGAGACGCACTATTGCGTGCCCAAGGCCGCCCGAATCGCGGGTTTCCGGGACTGGCAGGTACGACGGGTCGCCGTGGATGATCGGCGGCGTATGGACGTAAAGGCGCTCGCCCATGCGGTCGAAGCCGACCGGATGAAGGGCCTGAAGCCGTTCCTGATTATCGCCAATGTCGGAACAACCAACACCGGAGCCATTGACGAGATTCCCCGACTGGTGTCCATTGGGCGGAGCCATTCGATGTGGGTTCACGCGGACGCGGCCTATGGGGGCTTTTTCCGGCTGGCCGGCGCCGGACCGGGACTGATGCCTGAGATTGAAGAGTGCGATTCGATCACTCTTGATCCGCACAAGGGAATGTTCCTGCCCTACGGCACTGGTTGCCTCCTGGTGCGCGACCCGGAGAACCTCAAACGAGCGCATTCGATGGATGCGGAGTACCTCCACGATGTGCGCGCTTCGGACTCGCCCAACTTTTCCGATCTTTCGCCCGAGCTCTCCCGCGACTTTAGGGGTCTGCGCATCTGGCTGCCCCTCGTCCTTCACGGAGTGAACGCCTTCAGGGACGCCATTGAAGAGAAGTTGATGCTGACGCGCTGGGCCTACGATCGACTCCGCGAAGACTCCAGATTCGAAATCCTGGACGAGCCGCAGCTCTCGGTGGTCGCCTTTCGCTTGAAGGGCGAGGGGCCGACCGCGGACGCCCGCAACGAAGATCTTCAGCGCCGAGTGAATGCCCGGGGCCGGGTATTTCTTTCGAGCACGAGGCTGGATGGACGCTACGTCATTCGCCTCTGTGTGCTTAGCTTCCGGACTCACATGGATCGAGTGAGGGACGCGGTCGAGGCGATCCGAGCGGAAGCGAATGCGGCCGAGGATGTGACCCCCGACCGGTGAGCCCTGGCCCCTTCTCTCTTCGCCGGACCGAGGCGATGAAGTCACCATCCAAGACCGGAGGCTCCGGCTGGGCGCTTTCCTTCGGAGCGTTGTCCTCCCTCCTGCTCGCCCTGTGCGCCTTGGGTCTTTCGTACTCAAGGATCTGGGTGGCGGATGACGCGTACATCACATTCCGTCACATCGTCCAGTTTCTCGCCGGGAACGGCCTGACCTACAACACGATCGAGCGGGTGGAAGGATTCACGCACCCCCTTTGGGCCATCCTTCTTTGTGTCTTCGGCTGGCTCGGCGCGCCACTATCCGGCACGGCCGTGACCCTGGACCTCGTTTGCGCGGCCCTGCTCCTGGGCGCGATCGTCGTGGATGAACGCGGCCGGGGGCCCATGGCCATGGCCATTCTGGTGAGTTGTTCGGGCTTCATCGATTTCGCCACCTCCGGCCTCGAGACGCCAATGACGATGCTGCTCATCTACGTGGCCTACAAACCCGCGAGCGTTCTCCTCAATCCGGGCCGGGTGGGACTCGCCCTTGGCCTTGCGTACCTGTGCCACCCCGATGTCGCCGTTCTGGCTCTGGGACCGATCCTGATCATTCTCCTGGAAGCCCGCGAGCGCGGCTTCCGGGAAAGCCGAGCGGGGTTGCTCAGGTTCGCGGCCAGCCTCGCGGTCGCACCTCTTCTTTGGCACATCTTTCGTTTGTGGTACTACGCGGACATCTGGCCCAACACCTATTACGCCAAAAACGGCGGGAGCTACTGGAGCCAGGGCCTTGCCTACATTCTCGATTTCGCCCTCCAGGCACCCCTCTCGGCGCTGGGATTCCTCCTGGTCCTTGGCCTGGCCGCGCAGGACCTGTCCCGCCAGGCGGGCGCCAAAAGGTGGCGCCGAAGCGCCTCGGTGCTGGCCATCGCCGTGCACTTGACCGCCATCGCCCGGGTGGGCGGCGATTTCATGGGGTTCCGCCTGCTTCTTCCGGACCTGGCGGTGCTTCTGGCCCTGAGCGTCGGCGCGCTCGGCGAGTTAAAGACGCGGGCGCGAAGGGTCAGCCAGGCCGGGCTTCTCGCCGCCTCGCTCTGGGCCCTCTTCGTGCAGCCGGCGCCCCCTCACGAGCGGGGCCTGATCGTGAACGAACGGATGAATTTCGCGAGCGCTTTCACCCGGGCCAGCGACGCCTTCACGGGCAGACCGCGCCACCTTTGGTGGAACGAAGGCCGGCTCTTCCGGGCCTTTCAGGAATGCGTGGGCGGGCCCAGTCTGATCGTGGAGTATCCGAACATCGGCTACTACGGCGTGGCCCTTGGAACCCGCTCCTCCCTGATCGACGGGAACGGGCTGGTCGACCGTTTCGTGGCCCGCAACTGGGCGGCGAGAGAAGGGCTTCCCCGCGGAAGGCCGGGTCACGAGGGAAAGATGACCGTCGACTATGCCCTCAAACGCAGGATTCACTTCGTGCGCGACATGTTCGAACCGTACCGGTCCGCCATGTCCACCGACTACGGAATTCTCCTCTCGCTGGATCCCAGAATCCTCTGCGCTCTGCCCGGGAAGGCGGATGCGCTGCGCTTACTGAAGCGTGAACTGCTTGAGTCGCGAAGCGCCAAAGCGCTTGACACTCTTCAGTTCCTTGAGGATCTTGAGAAGCGGGACGGTGTTCGCATCGAGGATGTGTGCAAGGCCGAAACGACGGCTCGCGATTGCAGCCCCGGCGGCATCAACCGAGCGAACAAGAGCGGCCAGTAGGGCGCGCGCTCCATTTGGTCGAAGGGCGAATCCGTCGACCGAGGAGGACTATTCTTCCGTGGTGACACCGCACATCGACCGCGGCCAGCCCTCATCCGTCAATCCTCGCGTTTGCCGCTTCGGTCCGTTCCGGCTGACCGCCGCGACGCGCTCCCTCTTCTCGGGCGAGCGTCGGGTAGACCTTCCCCCTCGCTATTTCGACCTGCTCCTCCTGCTTCTCGAAAATCGTGAGCGCGTCGTCACCAAGGACGACTTTTATGAGCAGGTCTGGAAGGACGAGATCGTCACCGAAGGCGCGATCGCGCAGGGCGTGAGATTCCTGCGGCGAGCGCTGGACGATGATGCTCGGAACCCCAGGTTCATCCGGACCGTCGCCAAGTTCGGATATCAGTGGATCAAGGAAGTCGAAGGACCTGTCGAAGAGACCGCCCCGACGAGCGACTCCGACTCGTCCATCACGAAGGGCCCTCCCGAAAACGACGCCGCGGAGTCTGGCCCATCGGGAGCCATCGACGGGCCTGTGAGCACCAGAGACGTGCCTTTCGCCCGAG
Organism: Vicinamibacteria bacterium; assembly: GCA_016650185.1. GTDB lineage: Bacteria > Acidobacteriota > Vicinamibacteria > Fen-336 > JAGNNV01 > JAGNNV01. Next base: position 7,385 of record JAENWE010000144.1, read on the forward strand.
AAATCGCAGCCGCGTTCCGTATCGCGCTTGGGCGCTACGCGTCGGCGAGCTTGGGGAGCGCCCTCTCGGGCGCCCTGGCCGGAAGCTTGGGCGCGCTTCTGCTCATGGCCTCATCCTCCGTCTCGAACCCCCTTCGGGTGACCGTAGTACTGGCTCTGCTGGGGTTCGTTATCGGAGGATTGGGCGGCCTCGGAGTGGGATTTGGCCTCAGCTTCGCCGAGTCCCTGATTCGCCAAGATCGAGCGCTGCTGCTCGCCCTGGCGGGCGGAATCTCCGGCTCCCTTCTCGGCGGCCTGGCTCACGCCCTTTTCGCGCAGTCGATCGCCGCGCTCTTTGGTCGAACTCCGATTTCCTTCGGCGGGGCCTATGAGGGAGCCTGGATTGGGACATTCACCGGATTCGGCTATGGCCTGGCTACGGACAGCCTGACTCTCGCCGCCCCTCGCGAGCGCGAACGCCTCAGGGTAGTGGCACTGTCCGCTCTTTTCGCGGCGCTGGGAGCGGCTCTGGGCAGCGTCCTGGGCGCGCGTTTCTCCGCCACCAGCGTTGACGCCATCGCCGCCTTATTCCGGGGCTCGGAGCTGTCGCTGACCTCGCTTGGCTCCTGGATGGGAGAGTCCTCCTTTGGGCGGTCGTCACGCATCGTCCTTTCGGCGTGCGAAGGCCTCTTCTTCGGCGCCGGACTTGTCTACGGACTCACGCGACGGCCCGGAAACGCCTAATCGATTCCCCGGATCGCCAAGGATCGGAGCGCCCGCATGACCATGGGACTCCTCAGCAGGGCGGCGTCGTCGCTGAAGAAGAAATGGTTCGCGCCACCAGTAGCTCACGCTTGGCTGAAGGCGTCGCCCTCATCTTGTTACACGTACTCTTCGATCGGCGGGCAGAGGCACACAAGGTTCCGATCGCCGTAGGCATTGTCGATTCTGGCCACGTGCGGCCAGAATTTCTTCTCGCGGGCCCAAGGCGCCGGGAAGCCGGCCTCCTCCCGGGTATACGGATGGGACCAGGCATCGGACGTGACCATGGCCGCGGTATGGGGCGCATTCTTGAGCGGATTGTCCCTCGCATCAATGGTCCCATCAACCACCCGGCCGATTTCAGCGCGGATGCGAACCATGGCCTCGCAGAAACGATCGAGTTCGGCGAGCGACTCGCTCTCGGTCGGCTCGATCATCAGGGTGCCGGGCACGGGGAACGACATGGTCGGCGCATGGAAACCATAGTCCATCAACCGCTTGGCCACATCTTCCGCTTCAACCCCTTTCGCCTTGAACTCTCGCAGGTCGAGGATGAACTCGTGCGCGCACCGGCCATGCTTGCCGGTGTAGAGGATCGAATAGTGGGCGGAGAGCCTCTTCGCCATGTAATTCGCGTTGAGGATCGCCGCCTCGGTGGCGAGCTTCAGGCCATCGGCGCCCATCATGGCGATATAGGCCCATGAGATGGTCAGAATCGACGCGCTCCCCAGAGGCGCCGCGGAAACCGGACCGGTGGTCGCGTTTGGCTCCAGAGGATCACCGGGAAGGAAAGGGGTGAGGTGCGACGCCACCGCGATCGGCCCCATGCCGGGCCCGCCACCGCCGTGGGGGATGCAGAACGTCTTGTGCAGATTGATGTGGCAGACATCGGCGCCCATGTCCGCGGGTCGGGTGAGGCCGACCTGGGCGTTCATGTTGGCGCCATCCATGTAGACCTGTCCGCCGCATTCGTGCACGATCTCGCAAATCCGCTTCACGTCTTCCTCAAACACTCCGTGGGTGGACGGGTAGGTGATCATCAGGGCGGCCAGCCGTTCCTTGTGTTCATCCGCCTTCCGCTCGAGATCGGCGAGATCGATATTGCCCTTGTCGTCGCAGGCCACGACCACGACCTTGAAACCCACCATCACCGCGGAAGCAGGGTTCGTTCCGTGGGCGGAGACCGGAATCAGGCAAACATCGCGGTCACTGTGCCGGGAGGCGTGATAGCCGCGAATGGTCAGGAGTCCGGCGTACTCGCCCTGGGCGCCGGAATTCGGCTGCAGGGAGACACCCGTGAACCCTGTGATCTCGGCGAGCGCTTCGGAGAGGTCCTGGGCAAGGCTCAGATAGCCTCGGGCCTGCTCCGGCGGGGCGAACGGATGCACGTTCGAGAACCCCGGAAGGGTCAGCGGCAGCATCTCCGAGGAGGCATTCAATTTCATCGTGCAGGAACCGAGCGGAATCATTGAATGGGTCAGGGAAAGATCGCGCGATTCGAGAGTCTTGATGTAGCGCAACATCTCGTGCTCGGCGTGGTACCGGTTGAAGACGGGATGGGTGAGATAGGCCGATGTCCTCTCGAGGGTTTCGGGAACTCCGCTTCGGACATCCTCCGCCAGACTCGCCAGGTCATAATCCAGCGGGACACCGGAAAACGCCTCGATCAGGTCTTTCACGTCCGCGATCTGGGTGGTTTCGTCGAGGGTCACGGCAAGGCCGGTCTTCACCTTGCGGAGGTTCATCTGCTTCTTCGCCGCGCGGCGCTCGATAACCTTGGATTTGGCGGCCGTGGCCTTCACCGAGAGGGTGTCGAAGAAGGTCTCGTGCTGCAGGGTGAGTCCGGCCTTGCGCAGTCCCGCGGCGAGAAGGGTGGCGAGATCGTGGACGCGCGTCGCGATCTGCCGGAGTCCCTTTGGTCCGTGATAGACCCCGTACATGCTGGCCATGACCGCGAGGAGCACCTGAGCGGTGCAGATGTTGGACGTGGCTTTGTCGCGGCGGATGTGCTGCTCGCGGGTCTGGAGGGCGAGGCGATACCCGCGCTTTCCCTGGGCGTCTTTCGAAACCCCGATCAGTCTTCCGGGCATGACCCGTCGCATCTCTTCCCGCGTCGACATAAAAGCGGCGTGAGGACCCCCGTAGCCCATGGGCACGCCGAAGCGCTGGGCCGATCCGATGCAGATGTCCGCGCCCATCTCGCCGGGCGCCTTGTAGATGGCGAGGGCCAGAAGATCCGCGGCGAACGTCGTGATCGCACCCGCCGCCTTCGCCTTGGCTGCGGTTAAAGAGAGATCCTCGACCTTGCCGGTGGTGGACGGATACTGCAGGAGCACGCCGAATACGTCGGGCTTGACGGAAAACTTCCGCGGATCGACCACCCGGACCTCGATGCCCAGCGGCAAGGCGCGCGTCTTCACCACCGCGATGGTCTGGGGGTGGACGTCATCGGCGACCATGAAGACATTCCGGGCGCCCGCCGCGGTGGCATGAGCCATGTGCATGGCCTCCGCTGCGGCCGTGCCCTCATCGAGCAGCGATGCGTTCGAAAGGGGCAACGCGGTGAGATCGGCGATCATGGTCTGGAAGTTAAGCAACGCCTCCAGCCGTCCCTGCGAGATCTCGGCCTGGTAGGGGGTGTACTGCGTGTACCAGCCAGGATTCTCAAGGATGTTGCGGCGGATAACCGACGGGGTGAGGCACCCGGTGTAGCCCATACCGATAAAGGAGCGCCAGGTCTGATTCAATTCGGCGATCGCGGTGAGCTTTTCGAGGAGTTCACTCTCCGAAAGAGGTCTCGGCAGATTGAGGGGCCTTCGAAGATGTATGGAGGGAGGAACGGTCTCCTCGATCAGCGCGTCGAGCGACGCGGCCCCGAGCACGTCCAGCATCGCGGCGCGGTCCGCCTCGGAAGGACCGACGTGCCTTCGGGAGAAGGTATCAACAGGCGAGAGATCGGAAAGCTTCATTTCTATTAGTGGCCGCTCTTGACGAAAGCGTCGTACTCCCCGGCGCTCATCAGGGCCGCGACCTCGGCGGGGTCTTTCACCTGAACCTCAATCATCCAGGCCGATCCGTAAGGATCCGCATTCACCGACTCCGGCTTCTTCTGAAGCTCGTCGTTCACCGCCGTGACCGTCCCGGTGACGGGTGAGAAGAGTTCGGACACCGCCTTCACCGATTCGACGGTGCCGAAGCGACCGCCCGAAGTCACCGCGTCGCCCACCTTCGGCAACTCGACGAAGACCACGTCGCCTAGCTGCTGCTGGGCGTGATCGGTGATGCCGATGCGGCCGGTTCCGTCAGTAAGGCGAACCCATTCGTGGTCCTTGGTATAGCGCAGGTCGTTGGTCAAGGCGTGCTCCTCAGTTGGATTGGTGATGAATGGATTCTAGAGAAACTACCGGGCCCGCTTGTAGAAAGGCGTCTTCACGATCTCAGCCAGGACCGAAGCGCCACGAATTTCGATACCCAAAGCCGACCCCACCGCTGCGTGCGCGGCCGGCACGTAGGCGAGGCCGATGTTCTTCCCCAGAAATGGAGCCATCGAGCCGGAGGTCACCACCGAGACCGGCGATCCACCGACCAGAACCGGATAGCCGTGCCGCGCGATCCCGCGCTCCTTCATCTCGAAGCCCACAAGTTTCCGGGCCGGCCCGCGGGCTTTTTGCTCGGCGAGGACGGCACGACCGCTGAAATCACCCTTGTGCGGCTCGACGCAGACGATCCAGCCGAGCCCTGCTTCCACCAGCGTCGTAGTCTCATCGATGTCATTCCCGTAAAGGCACATCTTCGCTTCCAGCCGCAGAGTGTCGCGTGCGCCCAGACCGGCCGGGACCAGGCCATCGCCCGCACCCGCGGACATGAGGGCGTCCCAAAGGGCGGGAGCGTCCGCGGAAGGCACCATGATCTCGAAGCCGTCTTCACCGGTGTAGCCGGTGCGCGCGATGGTCGCGGAAAGCCCGCTCACCATGCCCGTGGTGAACTTGTAGTAGCCGATCGAGGCGAGGTCCGAAGAGGCGAGACCCTGAAGAATGGAGGCAGCCTTCGGCCCCTGGAGGGCCAGTAGCGCAAACTCGTCGCTTCGATCGTTCAGCTCGCATCCAGCGGGACCCTGCGCCTGAAGCCAGGCCACATCCTTGGCCCGGTTGCTGGCATTGACCACGAGCAGATAGCGTTCGGCGTTGAAGCGATACACGATGATGTCGTCGACCGGAGCGCCGTTTGGCATCGGCAAGGCTGAATACTGGGCGTGGCCGTCCTGGAGCCTGGCCACGTCGTTCGAGGTGACCCGCTGGAGAAAGGCGAGGGCGCCGGGGCCAACGATGTCCACTTCCCCCATGTGAGAGACATCGAAGAGACCGGCGTTGCTTCGGACGGCGAGATGTTCCTTGATGACCCCAAGGCCCCCACCGGAGTAGTCGATCGGCATGTCCCAGCCGCCGAAAGGCGCCATCCGGGCGCCAGCCCCCGTGTGTTGGGCGTGAAGGGGCGTTTTGAGAAGCAAGAAAACCTCCTGAAAGGGGGCTTTGGGCCGCCCCCATGGGTCAGAGTGCGAACTGCCGGATCGCCTCGCGAACGGACGGGTCATCGGGAGCGTGAAGATACAACGAGCGAAGGATCTTGAGCGCCTCTTCGCCCTTGGCCTTGTTCAGTTGACCGAGGAGCTCCTGAACCCGCGGAACGGATGCAGGCGAAGTGGCGAAGGCTCCCACCGGAGAGGCGCGGAGGCCTCGCCAGAGAACTTCGGTGGATTCGCGGGAATCCGGGTCGAGGAACAGGGCCTCACTGGCCTCGGCGATCGCCCGGCCGGGACTGTCCGCGTCGAGATGGGCCTTGGCGCGGGCAAGGTGCGCCTTTAGGGCCTGGGCGGTTTCTTCGCGCGAGGGCCTCGGAGTGTCGGAGCGGAGACAGGACTTGAGCCTTGACCGAAGGAGATTGGTGCGGAGGCTCCTGAGCTGCGCGGAGGTTTCGTCCATGCTCGGGCGGTCGGTCGGATTCTTGGCGATCATCCGATGGATGAGCGAAGCCACCCGAGCCGGAGTTTCGGGAGCCAGGGTCACAACCGGGGTCGTCGGTTCAGACACGATGTTGAACAGTACGGCGTGTAGCGTCGCTCCGCGGAAAGGTTTGAAGCCGGTGATGAACTCGAAGAACACGGCGCCGCAGGAGAATACGTCCGACCTCGGATCGGCGGCCTTTCCAGTGGCCTGCTCGGGGCTCATGTAGTCCGGCGTCCCGAGGATCACACCCTTCCGGGTCAGGGTCTGGTGTGTCTCCATCCGGGCCAGGCCGAAGTCGAGCACCTTCGTGATCCCGAGCTTCGTGACCATGATGTTGGCAGGCTTGATGTCTCGATGGACGACGCCCCGGCTGTGGGCGTAGGAGAATCCGTCACAGGCCTCGGCGAAAATCCGCAGCTTCTCGGTTATGGGAATATCCGCGGATAATTCGACCAGGCGGCGCAGATCCTCGCCGTCGAGAAGCTCCATGGCCATGAAGAGACGGCCCTCGGTTTCGCCCAGGTCGAAGACCTTGACCACATGCGGGTGATCCATCCGGCCGATGGCTTCAGCCTCGCGCCGAAAGCGTTCCTGGATCTCGTCGGTCGCCCCCTCGAAGGGTAGAGTCTTGAGGGCCACGATGCGGTCGAGAACGGTGTCACGGGCCCTGAAGACCAGCCCCATGGCGCCCTCCCCGAGTTTTTCCCCGAGTTCGTATCTTCCGAGACGCGTGGGATTCATTGAGGTTTTTTGACTCGCCGAAACGAGTCCTGAACTTTCTTTGAAACCTACTCTGTGTACCGCAAAAGGATGACGGACACGTTGTCCTTGCCTCCCGCTTCAAGGGCGGCGGCAATCAGGGCGGCGCAGCCGTCGGCGAGCGGCGCCTTCTCATTCGCGACCATTATCGACTGAATCAAATCGTCGTTGATCATGGAGTGAAGACCGTCGGAACAGATGAGAGCCAGATCGCCGTGTTGGAGGATCTGCTCGACCGCCTGGGGTTCGATCGTTTCCTTGGCCCCGACGGCCTTGGTAATGACGTTCTTCAGCGGATGTCGCTCGATCTCCTCGACGGTGAGAATGCCTTCCGACCAGGCGGCCGTAACCCAGCTATCGTCACGAGAGAGTTGAGAGAGGGCCCCACCGCGGAAGAGATAGGCCCGGCTGTCTCCGGCCCAGCC
>JAENWE010000145.1 GCA_016650185.1 Vicinamibacteria bacterium
CGACCGATGTCGGTCACCGATCTGCGTCGCGTCCTCGCCGACCAGGGTCGGTGTAGATTCCGAGTCCCTTTGAAGGAGGGCGCATGACCCAGTCCATCGATCGACCTGAAGCCTCCGAATATCTCGCCTACTACGGCCGTTACGTCGCCCTCGTCCCGCAGGGCGACATTCTGGCTACCCTGGCTACCCAGAACGAGGAGACGCTCGGGTTGCTCAGAAGTCTTCCTGAGGAGAAGGGCGCGTTCCGGTACGCGCCCGAGAAATGGAGCATCAAAGAACTGATCGGTCACGTCACCGACACGGAGCGAATCTTCGCCAATCGAGCCCTGCGCTTCGGCCGGAATGATGCGACGCCTCTCCCGGGCTTTGAGGAGAACGACTACGTGCGCGGCGGTTCGTTTGACGAGTATCCCCTGGCCGATCTCGCCGATGGGCTCGAGAGTGTGAGGAGATCGACGGTCTTCCTCCTAAAACATATGTCCAGGGAGGCATCCACGCGGCGGGGGACCGCGAATGGCGCCGAGATCAGTGTTCGCGCACTCGCGTACCTGATCGCCGGGCACGAACTCCACCATATGAATGTGCTGCGGACGAAGTATCTGGCGGACCCGACCACAGCCTAGCCATCAAAGAACTGAGAGCGCCTCGGCGACCTCAGAGGCCGGCGAAGTCGTCGGTCGCCTGGACGAGGGCGCTCAGAATCCCGGGCTCCTTGATGCTGTGGCCCGCGTCGGGGACGATCATGAGTTTCGACCCCGGCCATCTTTTGTGCAGTGCCCACGCGCTCGCCCCGGGCACACCAGGTCGTAGCGGCCCTGCACGATCACGCCGGGAATATGAGCGATTCTGTCGGCGTCGTCGAGGAGCTGGGTGTCGCTCTTCAAGAACCCTCCGTGTACGAAATAGTGAGCCTCGATCCGGGCGAAGGCGTCCGCGAAGTCGTCGCGGCCGCAACGGGCGACATCGTCCGGGTCGACGCGGAGCTTGCTGGTACTGCCCTCCCAGATCGACCATGCTTTCGCGGCTGCGCTGCGCACTGCGGGGATCTCCGAGGTGAGGCGCCGGTAGTAGGCGCTCATCAGATCGCCACGCTCTACCTCAGGGATCGGTTTCAAATATTCTTCCCACGCGTCGGGGAAGAGCCAGCTCGCCCCTTCCTGGTAGAACCAGAGAAGCTCCTTCCGGCGCAGGAGGAAGATGCCGCGCAGCACCAGGCCGCTCACGCGCTCCGGATGTTTCTGGGCGTAGGCGAGAGCCAGGGTGCTCCCCCAGCTCCCGCCGAAGACGAGCCATTTGTCGATGCCAAGGTGTTCACGAATACGCTCGGCGTCTTCGACGAGGTCCCAGGTGGTGTTCTCGCGCAGTTCCGCGTTGGGCGTGCTCTTGCCGCTCCCGCGCTGGTCGTACAGCGTGACGTGCCACTTCGTCGGATCGAAGTAACGCCGGTAGTCCGCTTCGAGACCGCCGCCGGGCCCGCCGTGCAAAAAGAGAGCCTTCTTCCCCTTTGGGTTGCCCACCTGTTCATAGTGGACGGTGTGGAGGTCTGAGACCTTCAGGAAGCCGTCATCGAAGGGCTCGATCGGGGGATAGAGTTCGCGCACGCACACCTCCAAGTCAGGGGAACTCTCATTGTAGCCCGCGGCTCGTGACTTGCCCGTCAATGTCCCATTACTTGACCGTCATGCACTCATATCGAGCGTATAATTGACAGCGGCAGACTTAGATCATGGCTGATTTCTACTCGATCCTGGGGATTGACCGGCGGTTTTCGCCGACCAAATTACGTCGCGCCTATCAGCGACGCGCACGAGAGTTCCATCCCGACCTCCATCCCGGGAGCGCCGAGGCTGCATCCATGTTCGCTCTGGTCGCCCAGGCTTTCGAAGTCCTCTCGGATCCTGAAAGGCGGAGCGCCTATGACCGTGGCGTGGTCGAAGGCAAAACGCTGCGGGAGAGGCCGCCACTGGCCTTCGAGGGTTTCGATTTCGCCACCGGTGGAGGAGGCCGTCAGGGTTTCCGCGAACTCTTCGAATCTGCCATCGAAGTCGGAGGCGATGGACCTCAGCGAGGCGAGGACCTCGAAGTCACGCTGGGGATTTCCTTCGACGAAGCCTTCCGGGGCGCTCACCGCCGACTCTCCATCACGCGACTGTCCCCGTGCGCCACTTGTGAAGGCAGCGGCCGGGTGACCCGCGCCCCTCAGACCTGCGCCACTTGCGTGGGCGAGGGCTCGACCCGGGTGCGCCGGGGCCACCTCGTGTTCCGCGCTCGTTGCCGCGACTGCGACGGGTCCGGAAAGAGGGTTCAAGGCGCTTGTCCCTCGTGCGCAGGCGAGTCGCGAGTGCACGAAAGCGAATGGATGGACGTCACGGTGCCTCCGGGCATCGAGAACGGCGCCCGATTGCGCCTGCCCTCGGCCGGCAACGCGGGTCGGCGGGGCGGGTCGGCCGGAGATTTCGTGGCGCATGTCGAGGTTGCGTCTCACCCCCTTTATCGGCGGGCCGGAAACGATCTTTATGTCGACGTCCCCGTTTCGATTTTCGACGCCGCGGTGGGCGGCCATGTCAGCGTGAAGACGCCGGACGGCGACGTGCCCATCGAAATCCCCGCGGGGACCCACGGCGCGCAGCGCTTTCGGCTGCGCAAGCGCGGGATGCCGCAGTTTGGCGAGCCGACCTCGCGCGGCGACCTGTGGGCGGAAGTGAAGCTGATCGTGCCCGCTATTACGGACGCCGAGTCGCGCGCGCTGATTGCGGAAGTCTCCCGGCGCCTGACCGAAGGCGACTCCCGGAAGCAAAGGAACCACTGAGGACAAGAACATGCCCCGAGGACGACGACCAACCCGGCCCCTGGGCGCTTCGCCCGGCCAGCGCTTCTACATGATCAGCACTCTGGCCCAGAGCTACGGCATTCACCAGCAGACTCTGCGCATGTACGAGCGAGAAGGCCTGCTCACACCCTCGCGCAGTGAGGGCAACACGCGTCTTTATACCGACGAGGACATGAAGCGGCTGGAGACCATCCTCTCCCTCTCGCGCGACCTGGGCGTGAACCTCGCCGGCATCGACGTGATCCTCAAGCTGCGTTCGCAGATCGAGCAGATGCAGAAGGAGATGAACGAATTCGTGTCCTGGGTTCGTGAAGAGATGAAGCAGGGCGCTCGCGAGGGTTTCGCCGAGAGACTCGAGCAGGCGTTGGTGCGCCTGCCGCCGCAAGCCATCGTTCGGATCGAAACGCCGGCTCGGCCCATCGCTGCGACGCCCGCTCCCCAGGATTGATAACCTGACCCCCATGTCGGATTGCGCCATCTGCGGCGGTACGGGCTTCGAGATCGTGGTCAAGGACGACCGCGACTTCGCCCGAACCTGCGCCTGTCGAGCCTCAG
>JAENWE010000146.1 GCA_016650185.1 Vicinamibacteria bacterium
GGTCGGTCTCGAGGGTGCGCGTTCGCTTCGCCGAGACGGACAAGTTCGGCTACGCCTATCACGGGGCCTACTTCGCCTGGTTCGAGGTGGGGCGGACCAACCTTCTCCGCGAACGCGGCATGACCTATGTCGACCTCATGGGAAAAGATGTGCACCTCCCCGTCATCTCGACATCGGCGGAATTCCTGCGCCCCGTGGCTTACGACGATGACGTGGAGATCAAGACGACTCTCGCGAAAGTCACCGGCGTAAGACTCCTCTTTGAGTACGAGCTGCGTATCGAAAACGATTCCCGCCCCCTGACCCGCGCTCGAACGGAGCACGCCGCAGTCGACGCGTCCGGCCGGCCCAGACGGTTCCCTGAAGACATCCTGAGGCTCTTGAAATGAGATTTGTGGTCACCGGCGCCGGCGGTTTCATCGGCTCGCACCTGTGCGACCGGTTGCTTGAAGCCGGCCACGACGTCGTCGGCATCGATGGGTACGTCCCCTTCTATGCCCGGGAGATAAAGGAACGGAACATTGCCAAGGCCGTGACTTCGAAGCGGTTCCTCCTTCACGAAACCCTGATCGAGAAGGCGGACGAGCTTGAGTCGCTCCTCAAGGGCGCCGACGCGATTTATCACCTGGCCGCTCAGGCCGGGGTTCGCGCCTCCTGGGGCGACGACTTCGCGGGTTATGTGGCGCACAACATTCTCGGAACTCAGCGCTTGCTGGAGGCGGCCGTGAACGCCAAGGTCCCGCGCCTCGTTTATGCGTCCTCGTCTTCTGTCTACGGCGACGTGAACGAACTGCCCCTGCGCGAGTCGATGGCCCTCGCTCCGGTTTCGCCCTACGGCGTGACGAAGCTCGCGGCCGAGCATCTGGTTCACCTCTACGGCAAGGCGGACGGGCTCTCCGTAACCAGCCTGCGCTTCTTCACCGTTTTTGGCCCGAGGCAGCGCCCGGACATGGCCTTCCATCGATTCCTGAAGGCCGTCCGCGACGGGCAGCCGATCACCCTGTACGGGGACGGTGAGCAGACGCGCGATTTCACTTTCATCGCCGACCTGGTCGATGTCCTTCAATGTTCGGTCGTCCAAGGCCGCCCGGGACTCGTCTATAACGTGGGAGGGGGGCAGCGCATCTCGGTCCTTAAGGTGCTTGAGACCATCGCCACCATAACTGGCCGCGAGGTCCGGATCGATAGACAGGCAGGTCAAAAGGGCGATATGCGGGATACTCTTGCCGACACGGCTCTGGCCGCGCGTGATCTTGGATTCGTTCCGAAGACGCCGCTCGCCACCGGATTGAAAGCGGAATGGGAATGGATTTGTTCATGAACAGAAATAGGACGGGCGTGGCCCTGGCCCTGGCGGCCCTCGCCTGGGGATGCGGGCGGCACGAGGTCGACCTCGCCACCCTGGCCAGCAACTCCGACCAGGTGATCTGGGAGGCCGGTCAAAAAGCGCTCAAGGGCAAGCAGTGGGAGCTCGCTCGCCAGCATTTCCGGCGCATCGTCGACGGATTTCCCCAAAGCCCTCTTGTGCCCCAGGCCAGGCTGGCCGCCGGCGACGCCTACTTCTCTGAGGGAGGGGCCGGCAGTCTGACTCTGGCGGCCGGTCAGTACCGGGAGTTCCTGAACGTTTTCCCCTCGCATCCACGCGGGGACTACGCCCAGTTCCAGATCGCTGAGAGCTACTTCAGTCAGAAAAACTCGCCCGACCGCGATCCGACTCAGGTGATCCAGGCTCTCGACGACTACCTGCTCTTCCTCGACCGCTACCCCGATTCTCCTTTGGCCAAGTCGGCACGGGAACGGGTCAAGGTGTGCCGCGGGTCGCTGGCTCGATCCGAGTTCGCGGTGGCGTACTTCTATCAGAAGTCCCGCAAGGCCTACCGCGCCGCCATTCCCCGGTACGAGAATATCCTCAAGAACTACCCGGACTTCGAGCAGACCGATGAAACTCTCCTCCGGCTGGGGCAGTGTCTCACCTTCTCGGGCCGGCCCGCCGAAGCGGCGCCGGTGCTGGCCCGCCTTCTGGAGGAGTATCCAGAATCGTCCTTCGTCAAGGACGCCCGGGTCCTTATGGAGACGCCGGGCGACCCGAAGGCCTCGCCCGCTTCCGGCAAATAGGCTAAGCAGCGACCGTCCCCTGGGCGACGCCCACGGGCTCAGGAGTGTTGGGCTTTCTCAACCTTCTTCAAGAGGCGGACCACGGTGCCGCCTTCGGGCGGGAACAAGTACTCCACCTCGGACATGAAGGCGCGCATGAAGAAAAGGCCTCGGCCGGCGGCGTTCAGCAGATTCTCGGGCGCGGTGGCGTCGGGAACCCCGTCGGGGTTGAAGCCCTCGCCCTGATCCTGAATCCACACTTCGATGGCGCCGGCCTGGAGGCCAAAAGTCACCGTGACCCGCTTCGCCGGATCCAGCTTGTTGCCGTGTTTCAAGGCGTTCACCACGCACTCTCGAACCGACACCGAAAGATCGTGAACGCCATCCTCATCGAGGCCCCCCACCGCGGCCAGTCGATCGACGAATGCCTGGATCGCCTCGAGAATCTCCATGCGGCTCTCGAAGTCGATACAGACAGTTTGGGGTCGGGCCGCCATGGTTAGCGACCGAGGATATGCCACACCGAGGGGATATTGCGATCCGGGCTCGGGAGAAAAACCCAAAGGAATTCGAGGGAATGGAGCCTCCTGGAATCACGGCTAATCTTGAGATCTCATGAGAATTCGTTCTGCGCGGTCGTTCGAGGGAACATTTCGGATGCCGGGCGACAAATCCATCACCCACCGTGCCTTCATTTTCGGCTCCCTGGCCGAGGGCGTCACCACCATTGAAGGCGCCTCGCCGGGCGGCGACTGCTCGTCCACGAAGGCGTGCCTCTCTTTGATGGGAGCGCGGTTCGAGCCCGAGCCGGGGGGGGCGGTCATTCGGGCTCACGGGGTCGGGACGCTCAGGCCGCCGAACGCGGGTCTCGACTGTGGAAACTCTGGAACAACGCTTCGGCTGTTGATGGGCCTCCTCGCCGGCTCCCACTTCGCCACCGAACTGAGCGGAGACGAATCTCTGAACCGTCGGCCGATGGAGCGGGTGGCCCGGCCTCTCCGCGTGATGGGAGCGCGCATCGAGACCACCAGCGGCCGACCCCCGGTCAGAGTCACGGGCGCGAGACTCAGGGGCGCTTCTCTCACTCCGGAAGCGGCGAGCGCCCAGATCAAGAGCGCAATTCTTCTGGCCGCCCTGGGCGCCGAGGGAACGACCACCGTTCACGAATCGGTGGCCACCCGAGATCACACGGAGCGGATGATCCGATCCTTCGGAGGCGTGGTTCACAGCGAGGACCGCGAAATCAGAATCGAGGGGCCCCAGAAGTTGAAAGCCACGCGACTCTCCATTCCTGGAGACCCTTCAAGCGCAGCCCCCTTCATCGTGGCCGCTCTGATCCTCCCCGATTCCGAGCTCGTGATCGAGGGCGTCCTTCTGAATCCGCACCGCGTTCGGTACCTGGACATTCTGCGTGAGATGGGCGCCAAAATCGAGACCCAAGTCACTTCCACCTCCGACGAGGCTGAAATCTCGGGTCGGATCGTCGTCCATGGATCAGGCCTGCGCGGCATCGAACTGTCGCCGAGCGACGTGGCTGCGGTGGTGGACGAACTCCCGATTCTGGCCGTCGCCGGCGCATTCGCCCAGGGAAGATTCGAGGTCAGGGGGGCGCAGGAATTGCGAGTGAAGGAATCCGACCGGATCGCGTCGATGGTCGAAGGGCTCCAGGCCATGGGCGCGGACATCCAGGAGCTTGAAGACGGCTTCTCCATTCGCGGGGGAGCGTCTCTCTTCGGCGCAACGGTCGGAAGTCACGGCGACCACCGGATCGCCATGGCCCTGTCCATAGCCGCCCTCGGGGCCACCGGCGATAGCGAGGTTTTGGGAGCCGAGGTGGTGTCGATCTCCCTGCCACGCTTCTTCGAAGAACTTGAACGGGGCGTCAGACCTTGATCGTTCCGACCCGAATATCCATGGTCGGCTTCATGGGGTCGGGCAAATCGACAGTCGGGCGCCGGTTGGCGGCCATGATCCATTTTCGGTTTGCCGACACTGACGATGAGATCGAGGCGGGCGCGCACGCGCGGGTGGCCGACATCTTCAGAGAACGGGGCGAGGCGGGGTTTCGCGAACTGGAGAGACAGACCATCTCCGATCTTCTGAATGGGGATCGTTGCGTGATCGCCACCGGCGGCGGGGCGTTCGCTGAAGCCGCCTGCGCCGAGGATCTCCTGGCCCGCTCGTTCACGGTCTACCTGTCCTGCGATTTCGATGAAGCCTTTCGTCGAGCGGCCTCTTTGGGAGGGCGGCCGCTCCTCGATCGAGGCGAAACCGGGGCGGCCGCCCTTTATGCGGAACGAAAAGCCAAGTACTCTCGCGCTCACGTCGCCGTCGAAACCACCCATCGCTCACCCGACGAGGTGGTGAGCGACATCCTCCGCCTCCTGCCTCGCCCATAACCCTGGTTCATCAATGCGCTATCTCATCCTCTCGGACATTCATGCGAACGACGAGGCATTTGCGGCGGTCATGAACTCGACCAGACGGAAGCGATGGGACAAGGCGGTGTGCCTGGGCGACATCGTGGGCTACGCGGCCGAGGTGAATCAGACCATCGACCGCCTCCGCGCCCTCAAGCCCCTCGTCGCCATCCGCGGCAACCACGACAAGGTCTGCTCGGGAGTCGAGGGCGAAGAGAGATTGGCCAAGTTCTCACGCTTCGCGCGGATCGCCGCCGAATGGACGGCCCAAAAATTGACCCACGGCAACCGGCGTTACCTGAGCAGCCTGCCCAGGGGACCCCGACTGGTGGACGGCGCTTTCGCCATCGCGCACGGCTCACCGCTCGACGAAGACGCCTACATCTTCAGCGATATAGACGCCTTGCGGGTGTTCCGAAGCACGGACTTCCCTATCTGCTTCATCGGACACTCGCACTTCCCGGTGGTCTTCTCCTGGGATGGTTCCGACGTCAAGATGCAGATGGCCACCCCGCCGGAGTTCCGACTGAAGCTCGACCCCGACAAACGCTATCTGATCAACCCCGGCAGCGTTGGCCAGCCTCGGGACCGGTGTCCTCTCGCATCCTTCGCCACCTACAACAGTGAAACGCGGCTGCTGCGGATCCACCGGGTGCGCTACGACATCGCCAAGACTCAGGAGAATATCCTGAGCGCCGGTTTGCCCGTACCCCTGGCCGAGCGCCTCTCCGTGGGACGCTGAAGCTCTCGTCTCTACAAAACGCCCACGCGCTTCAGGAGTCGTCGCGCGGTCGTGACCGAGAGCCCGGCCACATTCGAGGGCGAGCCTCTGATCCACTCGATGAAAGCGGCGCCCCCACCTTCCACGTGGTAGGCCCCCGCCTTATCCATGGGCTCGCCCGTGCCCACGTAGGCTGCGATCTCGCTTTCGGTCATCCGGCGGAATCGAACTTCGGTCAGATCCAAAGCACTCGCCAGGTTGCGGCCCGAGGCCACCGCCACTCCCGTGGCTACCGTATGCGTGCGGCCCGACAGGTCTTTCAGCATCGAAAGCGCCTCGGCGCGATTCGCCGGCTTCCCCAGAACCCGGGAATTCAGCACCACCACGGTATCGGCGGCGATCACGCAGTCGGACGGCGATCGATGCAGGGCGGTCGCTTTGCTCTTGGCGAGGCGCCTGACTGCCGCTAGGGGAGTTTCGCCCGGATGAATCGATTCATCGACATCGGCGGGGCGGATCTCGAACTTGAGACCCAGCGTGGCCAGGATTCGGGCCCGGCGAGGCGAGGAACTGGCCAGGATCAATCGGCGGCAGGGCATGGGCGTCGGCTCTGACGGGGCGATCAGGCGGTCAGGCGGGCGGCTTTTTTGGCGAGCAGGTCAACCGAGCCCGCACCCTTGATCACATAGTCGTCGGCGCCGAAATCGGTGCGGGCCTGCTCATGATTCGCGATGGGCGCGCGGGTATGGATCAGGATCGGGATCTCTATCCACTCCATCGTCGACTTGACGTAATTCACCAGATCTTTGCCGGACAGCTCCCCGGCCAGCAGGGGTTCGAGGATCAGCAGGGCGGGGCGTTCCCGACCCATGGCGTCGAGGGCGGCACGGACCGCGGAGACCACCAGAGGCGCAAAGCCCAGCTTCTCGCAAGCTTTCCGCGTTTCTTCCGCCAACGCGGCGTCGTCGTCCACGATCAGCAACGGCCGGAGCGACGAGGGAGCGGTCTTGGGCCGCGGAGCGCCAGGGGGCAGCGTAGCCGTGACCGCGGCGGGAGCGCCGAGCCGGGCGACCACGGCGGCCAGATCCTGGTGGTCCTTCTTGATGATGGCCAGGTCCTTCTGGATCGCCTGCAGGATGGTCTTGAGGCCATCCAGCCCCTCGTCCTTCTGTTTTTGGGCGTCTTTGGGAAGGTCGGGCGGCGCATATCCGGCCGCCTTGAGCATCTGGTTGCTTTGCAACCCGGGGGGAAGCGTCGCCGAAGCATCCACCCGTTCGATGCGCGCGAGCAGCGAATCGGTCGAATCTGTGTCGCGGTTGCCGGAAAGGGTGGGAGGCGGAGCCGAGGCGGCCGGAACCGGGGCCGCGCCCGAAGTCGGCGTGGGCGACTGAATCGTCAGCTTGACCGTCGGCGCCTTGCGCAGGCGCGCGCCGCAGCCACCGCAGCTCAGGAAGCCAAGGTCGTCAGCACCGCCGGTGACCGCGGCGCCGCATCGCGGACATTTTGGAGATGCAGACATGTTCAGCCTATTGGCCCCCATGGGCGCGAGCCCCGCGGAGTCTCGATTCAGACTGGGAGCCGAGAAGGAAGGCTTCCCGGGCGGGTGGAAGGGAGGGGCGGGTCATGAGGGAACCTGAAACAGAAGCATATTCTGAAAAGGCGACGAACGGTCCAGGTTGTTCATTCGAAAACCGGCTTCAGTAAGATGGACGGGAATTCCCCCCCTCCGCCGTACAGCCTGAGACACGATAACCCCTTGCGATTCGAGATCCGCCACCCCAGCCATCGAGAGGAGGTTTCCTCGAACAGCGACTTCGTCGTGTTCGGAAGAGATGCTTCCTGCGATGTTGTGATCAAGAACCCCCGATGCTCGCGACGACATGCGTCGCTGCGGAGCGTGCCCGCCGGATTCCAGCTGCTCGACCTGGGCAGTTCCAATGGGGTCTATGTCCTCGGTCAGAAGATCGACGACGCCATCATCCGAGAAGGCGATGTCTTTTCCATGGGAGATGTGTTCGTGCGCCTGCTTCCCGAAGACATCCCGACCACTCTCGCCATGTCGCGCGCTGACGCGAAGCAGCTCCAGTCCGGTCGCTCCGCCCAGGCGCCCAGGCGGCCTCTGCCGCCTCCGCTGCCCAGGGCCGTTCGCGCTGCTCCGCCTTCGGTGAGCACCGCGCCCCTCGCTCCCAGGGTGCTCGCGGTGTCGTCCGCGGCCATCGGCGTGGCGCTCATCGTCGGCCCTTTGACCATGGGGCCGCAGCTGGGGGTCTTGGCCTACGTCCTGCCCGTGCTGGGTCTCTCGTCCGCCGTCGCGGGTTTGGGGCTTCTGGCCGGCTATCGATTCGCGCGAAACATCCACTATGCCCTGTTCACGATCTGGACCTTGACCTGCCTGCTGGCCCCTTTCGGGGTCATCGGCTTCGCGTATCACCTTCGGGGCGAGGATCACCCCGAAACCGACGCCTTCTTCGCGGTGGTCATCGGAATCGGAGGGGCCATGGCGGTCATCGCCCTGATCGTGATCGCGTTTCTGGCGCGCATCTACGTGCCGGCGCCCGTCCCTATCTAGCTCCCCGAAAAGGCGCACGCCTCGGAAATCGAGCGACCGGAGGGGTCGACGGAAATTGACTGCGGCCCAGCCGGACGGGTATAACGGTGCGTTTGCCAATGTCCAAGAAACCACCAGCCTCCAGGACGCGCGAGCGTTCCCTTCCTGCAAAGCCCGCTCCCGCTCCCGCGATGGCTACCGCCCAGTCGCGCGGCAAGTCCAAAGGGGCCCCCGGCCTCGACCGGGCAGAGGCTCTCCGCCTCTATCGCCAGATGCTCCTCATCCGACGGTTCGAGGAGAGAGCCCAGCAGATCTATGTGGAAGGCAAGATCGGCGGCTTCCTCCACCTGTACATCGGCCAGGAAGCGATCGCCTGCGGGATCATGAGCCTGCTGCACAAGGACGACTACTTCATCGGCGCGTATCGCGATCACGGCTACACCCTCGCCCGCGGCGCCGACCCCAGGCCCTTGATGGCTGAGCTCATGGGCCGCTCCAC
>JAENWE010000147.1 GCA_016650185.1 Vicinamibacteria bacterium
AATGTGCCTTTCGAGGGCTTCGAGCGGAATCCCGATGTGGGCGGGATCTGGAACATTGGCTTTCCGGGCTCGCCAATGTACGAGTCCGCGCATTTCATCTCGTCCCGCACCCTCTCCGGCTTTCGGGATTTCCCCATGCCCTTCGGCTACCCGGACTATCCCTCGCATCGTCACATCCTCAGCTACATCGAGAGCTATGCGGAGCACCACGACCTGCGACGGCGTTTTAGGTTCGGCGTGGCCATCGAGGCCGCGCGACCAGATGGCGAGGGCGGCTGGGGGGTCCGCTTCGGAGACGGCTCGGAGCAGACGTACGCGGGCCTCATCGCCGCGGTGGTCTGCGAGTGGCGGCCGCACACTCCCGAGATTCCCGGCAACTTCGATGGCGAGATCATTCACTTCCGTGAGTACAAGCACGCGCGCCAGTTCGAAGGACGGCGGGTACTGGTCGTGGGAGGGGGGAACTCGGGCTGCGATATCGCTTACGACGCGAGCCGGGCCGCCCGCGTGGCTCTTCTCAGTCTGAGGCGTGGGTACTACTTCGTCCCGAAGCACATCTTCGGCAAGCCAGCCGACGTCTTCGGTGAGGAAGGGCCGCATCTTCCGTACCGCATCGAACGGCCGATCCTTCAAGGACTCCTGCGACTCCTTAACGGCGACCTGACCCTCCTTGGGCTGCCGAAGCCCGATCACTCGATTTTGGAGTCCCATCCGGTGATGAACACGCAGATACTTCACGCGCTTCGCCACGGCGACATCGAGGTGCGACGGGATATCCGCGAGTTCCGAGGCCGTCAGGTGGCTTTCGCCGACGGCGCCTGTGACCAGGTGGATCTGGTGGTTCTGGCCACGGGGTACGTCCGCGGCGTCCCTTTTCTGTCCCCTGGCATTCTCGCCGACGATGATGTCTCGGACCTCTTTCTCAACGTCTTTCACAGGTACTATCTTGCATGTGAACCGCCCCTTGACTCTCGCCCCCTTCATCGTCTCCACCCTGATTGCCGTGACGGCTGCCTGTGGCGCCGCACCGAAGGCCGAGGTGGCCAAACCCGCCGACCCGAAGACCGCCCAGCCTCCAGCCGACGCGTCGGGCTCGGAGGTCCCGAAGGTCACGTCTTTCGGGGTGTCGGAGTGCGACACATATGTTCAGAAGTACCTCGACTGCGTCGAGTCAAAGGTGTCAGGAGAGGAAAAGGACCGGCTGATGAGCGCCTTCGAAGCGAATCGCACGAAGTGGCGAGCTCTCGCAACCATGCGTGAGGGTGCCCTGGCCCTGGGTGTGGCCTGCAAGGCCGCGGCCCAGAAGGCCAAAGAAGAACTCGCGGTCGACTACGGTTGCGAGTTCTAGTCCGCCCGCGATCCGAGCCCGAGTTTTGGCACGGACTTCTAGGCCGCCTCCCTGATCGCTTCCGACAGCTTCGACGCGATCTCGGCGATCTGGGCCTTCTCGATGATGAGGGGGGGAGATAGAGCGATGATGTCCGCGGTGGTGCGGATCAAGAGGCCTTTCTTGAAGGCGCGTACGAAGACGTCATAGGCGCGCGCTCCGACCTTCCCCGGGATGGAAGCGAGTTCGATGCCGGCCACGAGGCCCAGATTCCGGATGTCGATGACGTTCGGCAGACCCTTCATGGAATGCATTGTGTCTTCCCAGTTCGGCGCCAGGTCGTTCGCGCGCTCGAAGAGTCGCTCCTCGCGATACACGTCGAGGGTCGCAATCCCCGCCGCCGCCGCCACCGGATGACCGGAATAGGTGTAGCCATGGAGCAGTTCCATGGCACCTTCCGGGCCGGTCATGAACGCTTCGTGGACCTTGTCGCTCGCGAAGACCGCGCCCATCGGTATGGTGCCGTTCGTCAGACCCTTGGCCGCCACCATCATGTCCGGGACTACCCCGAACTTGTCGACCGCGAATGGGGCGCCGAGGCGCCCAAACCCGGAGATCACTTCGTCGAAGATAAGCAGGATGCCATATTTGTCACAGATCTCGCGGAGTCGCTGGAGGTAGCCTTTCGGAGGCAGGAGCACGCCCGTCGATCCGGCCATGGGCTCTACGATGACCGCGGCGATGGTCGAGGCATCGTGCAGCGCGACGATCCTCTCCAGATCTTCTGCGAACTCAAGGCCGTGCTCGGGCAGGCCCTTCGTGAAGGCGTTGCGGGTGAGGTCATGAGTGTGGCGAAGATGATCCACGCCCGCAAGCAGGGGCCCGAAGGTCTTGCGGTTGTTTCCGATGCCGCCCACGGAGATCCCGCCGAATCCCACACCGTGATACCCACGCTCGCGACCGATGAGACGGTGCCGCCCGCCCTCCCCCTTCGCCTTTTGGTAGGCGAGCGCGATCTTGAGCGCGGTGTCAACGCCTTCGGAGCCGGAGTTCACGAAGAAGACGTGCTTGTGCGATGGGGGCAGAATCTCGCTCACTCGGTTCGCGAGTTCGAAGGCTCTTGGCTGGCCCATCTGGAAGGTCGGGGCGAAGTCGAGTTCGCCGACCTGCTTCCTGACCGCCTCGACGATCTTGGGCCGGCAGTGGCCGGCGTTCACACACCAAAGCCCAGCGGTGCCGTCCAGGACCTGTCGGCCGTCGTCGGAGGTGTAGTGCATGCCCTCCGCCTTCACCAGCATCCTGGGGGTCTGTTTGAACTGGCGATTCGCGGTAAACGGCATCCAGAACGCGTCAAGGTCGAGGGCAGTAGTCGTGGTCATAATGACACCAAGGTTATGAGGGCCTTATTTGAAATGCGGAAGAAGCGCCTTGAAGGCCGGCGAGCCGGACGCCCCCAGCAGCTCGTAAATGGCCATTTCGGAGGAGGTGAGGATCGAGCCCGCGCGCTCCAGCCGGCGTTGACCCAGTTGCGCATTCGCGGAGGTGCGCGAACTCGTGGCGTCGGTGGCCAGATGGACCGAGTAGCCCGCGGCGAGGGCGTCGAGTCCGGTCTGGAGGACGCAGACATGGGCCTCCACGCCGCAAAGGAGAAGCGTCTTCCGTTTGGTTGCGGTGAGCGCGCGTCTGAATTCGGAAGATCCAAAGCAACTGAAGGTGAGCTTGTCGAAGGGGATCAGCGAAGGCGCCAGCTCCGCCACCTCCGCATGAGTCGGCCCCAGGCCCTTCAGGTATTGAGTGGTCATGAGAACCGGCAGATCCAGGACCTTGGCCGCGCGCAACATGAGGCGGGTTGCGGCGACCACACGCGGGTGTTCGTGGATCGCGGGAAGGAGCCGCTCCTGCATATCGACTACCACCAGAAGGGTTTCCTGTGGACTAAGGCGTGGCTTGCTCATCGAG
This sequence comes from Vicinamibacteria bacterium, assembly GCA_016650185.1. Taxonomy (GTDB): domain Bacteria; phylum Acidobacteriota; class Vicinamibacteria; order Fen-336; family JAGNNV01; genus JAGNNV01. The sequence goes on from JAENWE010000147.1 coordinate 3,287, forward strand.
ACTCCCAGGGAAGGGTGGACGCCCAATCTTGAATGGCGTTTTGGAGTTCGTCGAGCCTTCCGGTGAAGAAATGGTCGGCGCCCTCGATTACCTCGAGCCTTCTCGGTTCAGGCAGACCCGCCACCATCTGTCTTATTGCGTGCCCCGGCCCGAATTCATCGTCGCTGCCCTGGACGAAAAGGCGAGGCTGGCGAAGTCCCGACAGATCGGCGGTTGAGTCGACCCGGGTGATGGGGAAACCGAGAATCACCACCGCCTTCACACGATCGTCGGTCGCGGCGACCTTGACCGCCATGGCCGCGCCGAAGGAGAACCCTCCGAGAATGAGGGGCAGGCCGGGGAAGCGTCTGGCCATTTCGGACAACGCGGCGCGCGCATCATCTTGCTCCCCTGTGCCTCGGTCGTGGCTGCCTTCGCTCCTTCCCACGCCCCTGAAGTTGAATCGCAGCGAGGCGATCCCCTGGGATTGAAGGGCCTTGGCGGCCCGAAAGATCACTTTGAAATGCATCATCCCGCCGTGCAGAGGATGGGCGTGGCAGATCACCGCAGCCGCGCGCGCAGGAGTGGACTGTGCCGGCTGATTGAGAATGGCCTCGATCCGTCCCGCCGGCCCTTCAAAGTCGAAGGTCTCCGTCTCTTTGAAGCCGCTCACGCGAATCGCTTCGGGTTCAATGGGCGCCGGTGTCTCGGTCACTCGGGTTCTGGAACATTCACCGCGCCCGATGGAGCGCTCAGCTCCAACCCGCAATCGGGGCAAGCGCCGGTCAGGTCATGCGCCAACTGGCTGCCGCAAGCCGGGCAGTGTGAGTAGCGGCCCGCAGTGGAGTCGAAGGTGGCATCGCTCAACTCCTCGAGCTCGGCTGGATCAGCATGCGCGGCCTGCAGCGTCTCCTGGGCGACCGCCAGATCATCTGGGCGGATGAGGAGGATGTACCGGCCGTTCTGCACCAGAACCCGAGAGGGGAGTCGCACGTCCGCGAACGCGGAAACCGTCGGCTCAAGATCACGCAACGCGTCGAAGGTTCGAATGGGCAGAAGGTTGGAGACGGGCAGGGCGTCGAGGGCGGTGTGCCACCCGGCATTCGGTTGCGCCTCGGCCTCTTCGGAGACCAGAGCGGATGCGGGGACTCCTTCCGCGCCAAGCCCTTCCCTTTGAAGGATGAGGGCCGTTCCACAGTCGGAACAAACGGTGATGTCTGGGCGAAACTCATCGTCGCAGACCGGACAATAGCGAACCATCTCCATAGAACATACCGAGGTTAGCAAACAAAAAAAGAACCGCTCCGAGCCCTGAGGCGCTGGCGGGCGCCCGAGGTGGTCGGAGCGGGGGTACGAGGAGCGGAAAGACCCGTCGCGAAGTTACGCAGCGTTCCTGATATAGAACTGGCTGGCGTTCTTTGGCTGCGGTTTTGTCTCGGTGGGCTGCAGGACAACCTTTCGAGCTCCCATGGCGCGGGCTTTACGCGCCGTCGCCTTCAGGAGCGCCCTCTCGGCTGCGCGGCGGTGGGAACCTTCAGTCACGATGAACTCGTCGAGGCTCGCGAGTGTGCCGCCTAGTCCAAGCTGGGGCCGGAACGAAAGCGCGGCGAGACCAACGAGCTTGCCTTCGGATTCGGCCACCCGAACCAGAAAGTCCGGGTCGTTCAGAGTCTTGCGGAACGTGTTGGCGAAGCCAAGCGGCTCTGGGAAATATCCCTTCTGTTCGAGCAGGGTGAGAATGCCGACACCGTCGGATAGGAATGCAGGGCGTACGCTCACGGGCATGGAAGTGCTCCTTTCAGTTGGCGGCGAGTGTGGCAAACAGGCCACGCTCGGAGGATGTGCAGATCCGCCAGGTCATCCTCTAATGTACAGTCTAGCAAAATAGATGCCATAGAAGGGAGATTCGTTACATTCCCTATCAATGTCTTACGTTTGGGTAGGCCATCTGATCCATCAGTCTCAGGAAATCATGACAATTGGTAGAGATAGCCGTTTGGACCGCTCGGGTAGACTCACACCGGTTTCCTCCACGAGCAAGTCGGCAAGAGAGAGGCGACCGAGCACATCGTCAACAGCTCTTTGGACGAGTCTCCAGACGGAACGGACGGAACAGTCGCTATTGTGACCACAACCGCGTGTTGCGCTTGAGTGACGACCGCAAAATCCAGCGTCGAAGATTCTCCCTCCAAGGCAGGCGAGGACCTCGCCCACGTTGATCTCCGAAGCGGTCCGGGCGAGGGCGTAGCCGCCTGATTGCCCACGCAGCGCGACCACGTAGCCAGCCCGCTTCAGCACTCTCAAGAGCTTGGCTACGTTCGGGCCCGAAATTCGCTCCGATTCGGAAATTTGTGGAATTGAGACAGACGTGCCTGGCTCCGACCGAGCCAAGGTCAGCAGACAACGAAGGCCATATTCTTCCTGGGCTGATAGTTTCATCGAATCACATCAGTCCCAGCTGCAAGCGGGCGGCATCGCTCATAAGGTCTTGAGTCCAGGGTGGATCGAAAGTCACGTCCACGTCCGAACGGACCACGGAGGGAAGCTCGCTTACCTTTCGAATGATGTCCTGCTTTAATACGTCCCCCATCCCACATCCCGGGGCGGTCAGGGCGAACCTCACCGTGACCTTGTTCCCGGCGCCAATTCCGTCCTCCGCCTCAATTTCGGTCACATTCACCGAATAAACGAGACCGAGGTCCACGATATTCACCGGAATTTCGGGGTCATAGCACGTCTTGAGACGGTCCCAGACCACCTGGTCCAGGGGCTTGTCCCGGATCTCGTCGGCGGTGGGTGCCGCATCCACCCTCTCCCCGATGGCGTCAGCGTCCTGCGCATCGATCCGGACCATGTAGCCCATTTCGGTGACGCACGTATGCGAGCCGCCAAGCGATTGGGTGAGGTACACGGTCTCGCCGGCCTTCAGCTCGTGCGGGGTCCCATAGGGGACAAGCGCCCCGAAAATATCCCGAGAAACGGTTCTAGGTTCGCGCATGCTTATTCCGTGCTCACCGGCTTCGCGGTCGTGTCCGAGCCTTGCGAGAGAGCCGCCTTGAGGGCATGCCAGGCGAGGGTGGCGCACTTCACCCGGGCGGGGAACTCGGCCACGCCGGAAAAGACGGAAAGCTTTCCCAGGTTGGGCACCGCCCGGTGGGAGGCCTCGTCAGGCGCGGCGGTGATCATGTCGCGGAAGTGTTCGAAGGTGACGAGCGCGGCTTCGCGGGTTTTGCCGCGCAGGAAGTCGGTCATTATGGATGCGGACGCGGTCGAGATCGAACAACCCTGTCCCACATAGGCGGCGTCGATGATCTTGTCTCCAGCGGCATCGAGCGAGAGATACAGCGTGCCCTTGTCTCCGCAGAGGGGGTTGTAGGCGGGCTGCGTGAGGGTCGCGCCCTCGATAACGCGTGCGTTCCGCGGCTTCTTGCCGTGATCCAGGATGACGTCCTGGTAGAGATCGCGCAGATCGGAACTCACGCGAACATCTCCTGCACCTTTTTGATTCCACGAATCAGGACGTCGATGTCCTCGCGCGTGTTGTAGACGCCGAGGGACGCCCGGATCGTGGCCGGGACATTGAAGCGATCCATGACCGGCTGGGCGCAATGGTGGCCGGTGCGCACGGCCACGCCCTCGTAGTCGAGAATCGATCCGGCGTCGTGGGGATGCACGCCTTCGATCACGAACGAGAGCGCCGATGTCTTGTTTGCCGCGGTTCCGATCAACCGGACTCCTGGCACCGCCGAAAGCGCGGCCGTGCCGTAGGCCAGAAGGTCGTGCTCCGCGGCTCTCACCGCTTTCAGGCCGAGGTTCGTGAGGTAATCGATGGCGGCGCCGAACGCGATTGTGCCGGCGATGTTCGGCGTGCCCGCCTCGAACTTGAACGGCGCCTCGTTATACGTGGTCTTCTCGAAAGTGACGGAGAGGATCATGTCGCCGCCGCCCTGCCAGGGAGGCATCGCGTCGAGGAGAGTCTTCCGGCCCCACAAGGCGCCCACACCGGACGGGCCGTACATCTTGTGCGCGGAGAAGCAATAGAAATCGCATCCGAGCGCGCGCACGTCGACCTCCAGGTGGGGGACGCCCTGCGCTCCATCGACCACGACCACCGCGTTTCTTGCTCGCTCGCGGGTCAGCGCGGTCATGCTTGCGACATCGTTGATCGTGCCCAGCGCGTTGCTCACGTGGGCGACGGCCACGATCCTCGTTCGGGACGAGAGCAGGGACTCGAACGCCGCCATGTCGACCTCGCCAGCGTCATTGATGGGAGCGATCACCAGACTCGCTCGCTTCTCATCGCACAACATCTGCCACGGCACGATGTTCGCGTGGTGTTCCAAGGTCGTGATCAGGACTTCGTCGCCTTCCGCTACGTTGGCCCGGCCGTAGGTCTGGGCCACGAGATTGATGGCTTCGGTGGTGCCGCGGAGAAAGATGATCTCCTTGGCGGACGGCGCGCCGATGAAACGGGCCACCTTGCCGCGCACCATTTCATAGGCTTCGCTCGCCCGCATCGAAAGGTCGTGAACGCCGCGATGAACATTCGCGTAGAGCCGTTCGTAGATGTGACGCTCGGCGTCGATCACGACCTGCGGCTTTTGGGCGGAGGCTGCCGAATCCAGGTAGATGAGAGGCTTCCCATGAACCTGCGTGCTCAGGATGGGGAAATCGGCGCGGACCGCGCCCACGTTCAACGGACGAGCGGTCGTGGTCGTATCCGCTGCGGTCCCTGGGGGGCGCTCAACTGCCGCCGTCTTCAAGCGGCCACCCCAAGTTGTTCGAGGCTCGGCGCGATCTGCGCCTCAATCAATCGGCGGGTCGACTCGTCGCTGAGGCGCGACACGATTTCGGACGCGAAGGCCCTGGTCAGAATCCGGATAGCGTCCACTGAATCGATACCGCGCGAGCGGAGATAGAAGAGCTGAGCCTGGTCGATCTGGCCGGTGGCGCTGCCATGTTTGCACTTGACGTCGTCGGTCAAGATCTCGAGCGCCGGTGTCGAATGGACGCTCGCCCGCTTCGAGAGGAGCATGTTCTTGTTGTTCTGGGTGGCGTCGGTCCCGCGCGCCTCCGACTCGACCTTGATCTGACCATGGAAGACGCCACGTGCTTCGTCGGCGGCCAGGCCGCGATAGTTCTGCCGGCTGATGACCCCGGGCGCCTGGTGAGAAAGGAGGGTGTGGATATCGCTGACCTGCGTGCCGCGGGCGATGAAGACGCCGCCGAGATCCGCCGTCGCCCGTTCGCCGTTCAAGACGATGTCGATTTCCGATCGCGTCCAGGAAGGCCCGGTCTGGAGCACGGTGTCGCCAAGAACCGAGTGCGCGCCCAGGGTGGCCGAAAGGGCGTCGAAGTGAGGGACGCCTGGGGGCGACTCGTGGACGCGGACCAGGTCGAGCCGTGAACGCTCGGCCATGGTGATCGTGGTGTGGCTATTGGTGAACCCTCGGGCCTCGCGCGCCCCGATGACCGCCACCATCATTCTCAAGGACGCGCCTCGACCAAGCTGAACCAGGCTGCGGACGTGCTGAGCCACCGGTTGATCTGTGGATGTCGAAACCAAAACCACCCGAACCTCCATCTGAACCTGGACCCCGTCATCCACCACGACCCAGGCGCCGTCGCGGAAAGCCGCGGTATTGAGGTCGTGCAGGGCGCCGTCGGTCGCTCCCATGTCGGCGAACCATGGCTGCAAGTCCTCGGGACTCACGACGAGCTGGCGCGACATCGGGGCGAGACGAACACCCTTCGGCCAGGTCGCCACGCTCGAGGACAGGGTCTCCGAGTGGAACCCATCCACGAAGACCAGGGTCACGACATCACTCGCCATGAAGGGCTTGACCAGGGCGCCGGCCTGGTTGGCCGTGGAGGCGGATCCAGGCGCATAGGCCATCTTGCCCAGGTCAGGCAGGGGAGTCGTGCGCCACGCCTCGATCCTGGTCGTCGGCAGTCCGGCACTGACGAATCGCGCGACCGCGGACTTCCGGGCGTCGCTCAGCCATGACGGCCCGCCCCAGGACGGAACGGCCGAGGCAATCTCGGAAAACGGGGCGGAGGGGCCAGTCATCAGCGCGCCTGCGCAGGTTCCTTCTCGAGCCACTCGTAGCCCTTGGACTCGAGTTCGAGAGCGAGTTCCTTGCCGCCCGAGAGAGCGATCTTCCCGTCGATGAGGACGTGGACGAAGTCGGGAACGATGTATTCCAGCAGCCGCTGATAGTGGGTTACGATGATCATGGCGCGATCCTCGGACCGCAGTTTGTTCACGCCGGCGGCGACATCGCGCAGGGCATCGATATCGAGGCCGGAGTCGGTTTCATCAAGGATGGCGAGAGAGGGATCGAGCACGGCCATCTGGAAGATTTCGTTTCGTTTCTTCTCACCGCCCGAGAAGCCTTCGTTGACGTTGCGTTTCACCAGCGCTTCGTCCATTTCCACCAGCTTCGCCTTCTCCTTGGCCACGGCCAGGAAGTCGATGGCGTCCATGTCGTCCTCGCCTCGGTGCCGGCGGATGGCGTTCAGCGCGGAGCGAAGGAAGTAGAGATTCGACACGCCGGGCAGTTCGACCGGGTACTGATAGGCAAGGAAAACGCCCTCGCGCGCCCGGACTTCAGGCGCCAGGTCGAACAGCGGGGAGCTCTTGTAGAGGACCTCGCCGCCGGTCACGGTGTAGCCGGGCCGGCCGGCCAGGACATGCGCGAGGGTGCTCTTTCCGGAACCGTTCGGACCCATAATGGCGTGGACTTCGCCGCCATTGACGTTGAGCGACAGGCCTTTGAGAATCGGCTTGTCTCCGGCGTTGGCGTGGAGATCGGTGATGCGCAGCATGGGTTCAGCCAACAGATCCTTCGAGTGAGAGGCCGAGGAGTTTCTGCGCTTCGACCGCGAACTCCATGGGCAGTTCCTTGATGACTTCCTTGCAGAAACCGTTCACGATCATCGACACTGCGTCTTCGGCCGAGAGCCCCCGGCTTTGGAAGTAGAAGATCTGATCGTCGCTGATCTTCGACGTGGTCGCCTCGTGCTCCATCTGAGCGGAAGGGTTCTGCACGTCGATGTAAGGGAAGGTGTGCGCCCCGCAGTTGGAGCCGAGAAGCAGTGAGTCGCACTGCGAATAGTTCCGAGCACCTTCGGCGTTCTTGCCGATTTTCACCAGGCCCCGGTAGGTGTTCTGCCCGTGGCCCGCGGAGATTCCCTTCGAGACGATCGTCGATCGGGTGTTCTTCCCGATATGGATCATCTTGGTGCCGGTATCGGCCTGTTGATAGTTGTTCGCGAGGGCCACCGAATAGAACTCGCCGACCGAATCGTCGCCTTGCAAGATGCAGCTCGGATACTTCCAGGTGATGGCCGAGCCGGTTTCCACCTGGGTCCAGGAGATCTTCGACTTGTTCCCCCGACAGGCGCCGCGCTTGGTGACAAAGTTGTAGATCCCGCCCTTGCCATCCTTGTCGCCCGGATACCAGTTCTGAACCGTCGAATACTTGATCCGCGCGTTTTCATGCGCGACCAGCTCGACCACGGCGGCGTGAAGTTGATTCTCGTCGCGCATGGGCGCGGTGCAGCCTTCGAGGTAGCTCACCGCCGAGTCGTCGTCCGCGATGATCAGTGTCCGCTCGAACTGGCCGGTGTTCTTGGCGTTGATCCGGAAGTAGGTTGAAAGTTCCATCGGGCACTTGACGCCCTTGGGGATGTAGCAGAACGACCCATCCGAAAAGACCGCGGAATTGAGGGCGGCGTAGAAGTTGTCGGAGTAGGGCACCACCGAGCCTAGGTATTTCTTCACTAGCTCGGGGTGTTCGCGGACGGCTTCGGAGAACGATCCGAAGATGACGCCGACCTCATGAAGCTTGTCTCGGAACGTGGTCGCGACCGACACCGAGTCGAAAACCGCGTCCACCGCGACGCCGGCTAGGGCTGCGCGTTCGTGAAGCGGAACACCCAACTTCTCGTAGGTTTCGAGCAGCTTCGGATCCACGTCGGCCAGGCTCTTCGGGCCATCGAGCTTCCGCTTTGGCGCGGAGTAATAGACGATGGACTGGAAGTCGATGGCTGGATAGTGAACCCGGGCCCATTGAGGCGCGGGCATCGTCTGCCAGTGCCGGAAAGCCTTGAGCCGAAACTCGAGCAGCCATGCCGGCTCATCCTTTTTGGCGGAGATGATCCTCACAATGTCCTCGGAAAGCCCGGCGGGAATCGCGTCCGAGTCGATATCCGTCACAAAGCCCGCTGCGTACTCGGCGCTGGTCAGGTCGGCCAGCAGGCGGTTGGATGCGCTCATCGCGGTCGGAGTGGTGGTTTCAGCCATGGATTCGAGGTACGTGTGAGTTTAGGGAATCTGTACTAAAAAGTCCAGTATTGGATTTCAGAGCCCGATTTGGCGCCCCGCCACGGTTTCGGACCTTGGGCCGCGGCGGCTCAGGCCGGCCTGGGAAGCGCATCCCGGACGAGGGCCAGGAGGGCGAGACAGGCGGTGTCAGTGCGAAGTGTGCGGGAGCCCATGCCGACGTGGTGGAAGCGGTGTGCCTGGAGCAGGCCGAGTTCGAAGGCGTTCCACCCGCCCTCCGGTCCGATGGCCAGTAGAACGCGCGCCTCTGGCTCCGGGCCGAGACGGGCGCTCACGATCTCCGACACCGACGGCCCCGCGTCGGGATCGGCCACCAGCCGAAGTCCTGCCCCCTCGTCAATGACGTCGAGTTCGTCTTCGATCAGGACCTTGAATCGGCGGTGGATCGAGACGGCCGGCAGCAAAGTGTCGCGTGCCTGCTGCAGCCCCTCGATGAGGAGCGGACGGTAGCACTGAGGAGTCAGCACGTGGGTGTCGAAGTAGGGACGCTCGACGCGCTCCGCGTTGGTCAAGATGATGCGCCGGACTCCGAGGGCCGCAAGCTGCGCCCACAGCCGCCTCATCACCTTCGGCCGCGGCACGGCGAGCAGGAGGTCGACACGCTGCGGCCTTGGCGGCCTTGCATCGAGAACGCAGGTGAGATCGACGGTTTCGTCGCCGACCGAGCGCACGGTGGCGGCGCCCAGCGCGCCATTGAGAACGCCGACGCGCACGGTCTGTCCGTCCTTGACCCTCAGGACCTGCAGCAAGTGCGCGGCCCGCGGGCCGGAAAGCCGCACCTTACCGCCGGCGCTGAGTTCGCCGGGATCGAGAATGACGAGGTTCACGCGGGGGGATATTTCGCCACGTCGGTCGATTCTTGGGCGAGGGGCCCAAAAGGGCCAGCCCCGCCAGGGTGGACGGGGCCGGCTCCGACTTTTCGCTACCAGAGGTTAGCGCAGCAAATCACCGTGCACGTCCACGGTTCGGGACGAGTCGACGTAGACATCGAAGACTTGCGAGTCAAGGCCCGGCGCCTCGATCTCGATTTCGTGGGGCCCCACCTCGAGGGTCAGCCGCTGAAAGAATCCGTCGAAGTCGTCCACGATGCCTGCGTAGTACCCGTCCACGTAGACCGCGGCGTCACGCGGGCTGACCTTGAGGCGAACGTCGCCGTAGTACCGGTAGTTGGAGTAGCCCACCAGCGGACCCCGACGGCCATAGACCCGGCCGGAATACGGCGAGCCGTAGCGGTAACCCGAGCCCCATCCGAAATACAGACTGAGGTAACCGCGCGAGCCGTATTGGTGCCCACGGGATGACCGGCTCTGACGGTACCGCGGTGCGTCGTAGCGGTAGCTGTCTCGGCGATCCGCCGACCGCCCACGGTCGTAGTCTCGACCTCTCTCGCCGCCGCGGCTCTGCCCAAAGTCTGTGGAACCGCGGCGGTCGACACCCTGGTTGCGTCCGACTCCCGAATTGCCCGAGCGTCCACGATCGGCGGAAGACCCGCCCCGATTCGCTTCGCTTCCGCGTCGTTGCGAGGGGGCGTCCGCGCGTTGGCGCGATTGACCCTGAGACCGGTCTCCGCGGTCAGCGCGCTGCGCACCTTGAGCCGAGGAGCCCCGATCGCGATTGTCCCGATTGCCACTGCCGCGCTGCCGCGCTGAATCGTCTCCCCGGGAGCGACCTTGGTTTTGAGCCTCACCCCGGTTGCGGCCTTCGCCACGCTGGGCGGCCTCCGCCGAGAACGACCCAAGGGCAAGGGCTAACGCGGTGATCGGAACTGTTGCTAGTTTGATTCTCATGGCCAAATCCCCCGGTTTGAGGGTCCACCTTGGACCTTCGCGTACTTGGGGGAAGCAACATTCATGCCAAGCGGAAAACTTGATCTTCTCCACTGTTTCTAATGGACTTCCGACCACGGCTGGACCAAGTGTCCACCGAACGAGACAGCGCGTCAGATGGATACGGGACAGTCCCGGACGTGGAGTCCATCTGGACCAAAAGGCCCGACGCCACCGGAGGCGTGGCGAGAACGGCCCCAGACCGCTACTTTGTCGGGACGGGGAGAGGGAGTTGCTTCGTCCCGTCGCGGTGCAGCCGGCCGAGCAGCACCGCAATGCGCTTGGCCATCGATGGCAGCGTGCGCAGATCGGCGGTTTCATGGACGGTGTGACCGCCGGTCCCCATCAGCCCAACTCCATCGAGAATCATCCGGGTCGGGTCGGCGATGAACGAGACATCGGCGGCTCCGGCCCGGTCGGGATCGACAGCTGCGACCGGGCCCGCGCCGACATCCGCGCTCGCCCGGCTGTACAGCGCCAGCAGACGTTCGTTGGCGGGCGTCGGGGCCAGAGCGGGGTAGCCGTCATCGAAGGTCAGCGTCGCGCTGGTCCGCGGCAGGGAGGCGGCCACGATGTCCCGCATCGACTTCTTCGCCTCCGCGAATTGCTCAGGCGAAAGGGCACGAAGGTCGCCGGTGACCACAGTGTGTTCCGCGATCACGTTGCTTTTGCCGAATCCCACGCCCCGGGAGGCCGGCCCGTCATAGTCGACCGAGGTGCCTCCCACGACCACGCCGGGATTGAAGGTCAGGTGGAGCTGTCCGGCCAGCGTCTCGCGAAAGCTGTTGAGGATGCGCGCGGCCTCGAACACCGCGCCGTAACCATTCTCGGCATTGAAGATCTGCGAGGAATGGGCGGGCTTGCCCTTCACCCGCAGTTCCCAATTTGTGGTCCCACGACGCCCTATGACGGCGGTGCTCGGGTCCCCGTCGCCATCTTCGAATCCGATCGCCACCCCGGCGCCCTGCGCGGCCTTCACCAATGCCGCGCGCGAGGCGGAGAGCGGTCGGCCCGCGGCCTCTTCATCGCCCGTCATCACCACGACGATGTTCATGAACTTGAGCGTCCCGACCGAGTGCAGCGCCCGAAGCGCCTGGAGCATGACAACGTCACCCCCCTTCATGTCGGTCGTGCCTGGTCCCCGTGCCGAGGTAGCGCTCTTGCACTCGAACTTCTGGAAGGGACTGTCCGGTTCGAAAACGGTGTCCAGGTGCCCGATGAGCAACAGGCGCGGCCCGGGCCCCGGATGGTCCGCGACCAGGTGCCCCGCGCGCTCGAACGGCGCACCGTCCACCCATTCGGTCTTGAAGCCGAGCGCGTCAAATTCCGCGCGAAACGCGGCGCCCACCTCGCGAACCCCGGGGAGGTTCATCGTGCCGCTGTTGATATTCACCACCCGCTCGAGCAGCGCCAGCGCCCGGTCGTTGTCTGCGTCCACAAACGCCATCAGGGCGCGTTCTTCGGCGGTGAGGTTTCCCACTTGCGGCGGCGCGCCGGCCAAAGCGAGGAGCAGGAGGAGCTTCGGTGTCATAGCCCTGATGCTAATGTCCCGCCCGAATCAGGCGTCCCGGGCGGTCTCCGGTCAGCTGATCGTCCCTGAGGGTGACGGCGCCGGAGACCACGGTGGCGCGATAGCCGCGGGCGGACTGCAGGAACCTCTTGCCGCCAGCGGGGAGATCTCGCAGCAGTCGCGGCGCGTCCAGGCTCAATTCCGTCAGATCGATCACATTCAGATCCGCCTTGCGGCCAACCGCGATCCGGCCGCGATCCGACAGACCCAGGAAATCGGCGTTGTGGCCGCTCAGCATCGACACCACGTTCTCCAGGGACAGGCGGGGGCCACGGCTGCGATCGCGGGTCCAGTGGGCGAGCATCGTGGTGGGGAAGCTGGCGTCGCAGGTTGTGCCCACGTGCGCGCCGCCGTCGCCCAGACCGGCCAGGGCAAGCGGGTGCTCGATCATTTCGCGAAGATGCTCCAGGCTCGCTCCTTGATAGTTGAAGAGCGGAAAGTAGATGAGGGCGCGGCCTTCGTCCTGCACGAGGGCGTCCAGGATGGCGGTGAGGGGAGAGATCCCCAAAGCGGCGGCGCGTGCGTGCAGCGACGAAGCGGGGACGGGCTCGTAGTCCGGGACGGCGCCGAGAGGAAAGAGCCGACGGCTGAGCACTTCGATTTGGGCGAGCAAGAGATCGGCCAGCGGCGGGATAGCCGAACCATCACCGGCGATGCGGTCTGATTTCTCGGACAGGAGGCGAGCCTTCGTCTCAGGCTCCGCAAGCGCCCGGGCCCTTTCCGACAAGGGCAGGTGAGCCAGCGCTTTGTAGGTCGGGAAGCCCATGAAGGGGTGGAAGGTTGCATCGAGGCCAAGCAGGAGGCCGATGGGCCGGGCCGCGACCTGGACCTTGATCGGGACCCCGCTGGCCGTCGCCGCTTCCGCGCGATTCAGAATCGACCTCCACTGATTCGGGGCCTGGTCGCGCTCGAGAAGCGAAATGGACATCGGCCTTCCGCCCGCGGCCGCGGCCATGGCTTCAAGAACATCGAACTCCGCGTCGAAACGCGTGGGATCGCGCAGCATGTCGAAGTCCGAAACGGCCTGGATCACGCCATGGCCGAGGCCGTCGAACGCGGAGGCGATGCCCTGAAGTTCGGCGATGCTCGATTCAGAGGAAGGCGTCCACCTTCCCTCAGCCGTTCGGTGATTGTCGGTGCGGCCGGTGGAGAATCCGATGGCGCCCGCCTCCAGAGACTCGCGACACAGATCACGCATGGCCGCGATGTCATCGGGCGTCGCGGGCTCCTGAGCTGCGCCCCGTTCCCCCATCACGTGGAGGCGAAGCGCGTCGTGAGGCAATTGAGCCGCAATATCCATGGTGTGCGGTTTCCGGTCGAGGGCGTCGAGGTACTCCGGAAAACTCCGCCATCCCCATTGGAGACCTTCCGCGAGAGCGGCGCCGGGTATGTCCTCGACTCCCTCCATCAGTCGGATAAGTCGGTCGTGGTCTTTCTCATGGACCGGAGCGAATCCGACCCCGCAGTTGCCCATGACCGCGGTGGTGACGCCGTGTTGCGCCGAAGGAAGCATGTCCTGGTCCCAGGTGGCCTGCCCGTCGTAGTGCGTATGTATGTCGACGAACCCCGGCGTCACGATGGCGCCTTCCGCGTCGATGGTTCGCTCAGCCGCTCCGTCACAGCGCCCCACCTCGACGATCCGACCGTCTTTCACCGCCACGCTCCCCTCAAACGCCTTCGTGCCCACGCCGTCCACGATCCGACCCCCAAGAATCTTCAAATCCCAGCTCATGCGGCGGTCTCCTCAATCGATCGAATGGCCGACGTTGGAACGGGCGCGAACAGGGGAAGCCGCTGCGACCACCACGCAGCGAGCACGCCGCCCGAAATCAGATGCCAGACGCCCCAGCCGGCGGTGATCAAGGCGGCGCCGCCGAGGCCCTTGAAGTGGCCCAGCAAAATGACCAGGCCGAGCCCGGAGTTTCGGATGCCGGTCTCGAAGGTGAAGGCGCGCCGGGCAGGATCGGGGAGGCCGGCCAGGCGCGCTGCGGTGTAACCAAGGCCGAGCGACATCGCGTCCTGAATGACCAGCACAGGAAAGATGAACCAGCCGGCGGCGGCGAGCGGACTGCCATTGGTGATGAGCGCTCCCACGATGAATCCGGCCAGGGCGAGCAAGGCAAGGGTG
>JAENWE010000148.1 GCA_016650185.1 Vicinamibacteria bacterium
CGCTCAAGGCGACGTGGTTCACGCCTGTTGCCGGCGGCCCGGCGGCGCCGCCGAACTGAAGGCCCTGGAAAAGGCGAGTCGTGCCAACCTCCATGTGCATGCGCTGGACGTCACTCGAACGGAGGCCATTCAAAGACTCGCTGGAGCCCTCTCCGAAAAGAGCATCGATATCTTGATCAACAACGCTGGGATCTTCGGTCCCAAAGTGGAGGGCGATAAGGATCTGCGCCAGTCTCTAGGCCGCACCGACGAGGAGATCATCGCGAAGGTGATGCGCATCAACGCCATCGCCCCGGTGATGGTGGCGCAAGCCTTCACCGAACAGGTGGCCCGAAGCGCCGCGAAGAAGATGGTGGCGATCTCAAGCAACCTCGGATCCATCGCCTCAACCACGGGCGGCCACTACGCCTATCGGATGAGCAAAGCCGCGCTCAATATGGCGATGGCCACTCTGGCCAAGGACCTGGAGCCGCGGGGTATCGGCATGCAGGTCTTCTGCCCTGGCTGGGTTCAGACCGAGATGGGCGGACCGAACGCGCCCCAAAAGGTGGAGGAGAGCGTGAGCGGACTTCGGCGTCTGATCGACGCCGCGCCCGACCCGGGAGTGGCGCGCTTCCAAAGCTTCGACGGAACCCCTCTCGCCTGGTAGGCGACGCGAAGGCGACGGGCTACCGGCCGCCGCGGCGCTGACGGGCCAGGGCTTTGGTGAGTTCCCGGGTGAACGCCACTTCGGCGATGCCGGCCTCGCCCAGAACTCCCGCGACCTCCCGTGCGTAGTCGATGAGAAACGCCGCCGTCGCTTTCGGGACATGGTGCATGATCGTTCGCTTGTGAACGCGGCCATCCTGCATCATCGTGCGGACCAGATCGACCCGGCTCGGGCTCCATAGTCGGTAGCCCTGGGCGTTCCTCGGCGGTTCCTGAATCCGTCCCGCGTACAGCCAGTTCAGCACCGTCTGTTTGCTGACGCCCAGCTCACGGGCGACCTCCAGCGTGGTCAGGTACTTCATCCGATCCTCTTATTAGTCGTCAAAGTTGCCTTCGATTCTGACGAGGTTCAGTGGGCGCGTCAACCATTCACTCCCAGGGCGCGTCATCGGGGAGGAACAGGCGATCGACGGGCGACCCCTTCATCAGATGCCTCTCGCAGATTTCCTTGAGGTCACCTTCGGTCACGCCCCCGTACCAGACATTGTCGGGATAGACTGCGGCGGTGACGCCCAGGCTGCAGTGCTTCAGGCAGCCGGTTCGGCTCACCAGGACTCGTTCCTTGAGGCCGTTCTCACGAATGAGATCCTTCATCACGCCGACGAATCTTTCCCCACCTTTTTCCCCACACGACCCGCGGGGATGACCGGGACCTCGGTTGTTGGCGCAGATCAGCAGGTGTCGTTCAGGGCGTGACATCAGGCTCCTTGTTGGGAAGCTCTCGAATTGAGAGCACGACGATCTCTCCCTTTATGCTACGCGGCGCCAATGAGCATTCGAGAGTGCGCCGCCTTGAAACCAGGACCATGGCTCACAACGTTCCCTTCGGTGTGGTTCGTCCTCTCTGCCGGACTCTTCGGAACGCCCGTGGTCCTCGCCGCCCAACCTGAGGGACTCACCATCGTCTTTGCCGTGACCAACCAGGGCGGAGAACGAGCGGTCACTCACTACTACACCGCGAATCGAGCGCGGCTCGACCTGGGTGACACGGAGACCCTCGTGGACTTTGGAACGGGCCGGGTCATCAGCATTTCCCACCGGAAAAAACAGTACTCCGAGACCACATTCGAGGAAATCGAGGAGGCGATGACCTCGGTGAGTGCGGAAATGGAGAAGGCGATGGCCGGGATTCCCAGAGACCTTCGGGCCAAGATGATGGGCGATGCCGCCCGAGAGGTCACGGTGACGCGAGGAGCCGCCCGAACCATCGCTGGCGTGGGGTGCCAGGAGTTCACCGTTGCTCTCAGCGAGAACACGCGTATCGACACCTGTGCCGCCACCCTCGTCGTCCCGCCCTTCGACCCAAAGAACTTCCGAAATCTGGCCCTCCTCACCTTGCCGGTCGGCCGCGGCAATTCGGGGATCAGCAAGCTGGTTCAGAAACTGCGAGACATCGAGGGTTTCTCTCTCGCCTCTTCCACTTCCATCAGCCTCTTCGGACGCAAGATGGACGGCACGACCGTGGCCACCGAGATCAGCAGGGGCCCCATCGATGACCCGACCTTCGACCTTCCTCAGGGTTACGCTCAGGTCAACTCCCCCTTCGCGGGCCGGCCGCGCTGACCCACTCGATCTTCTCTCGGCGGATATCTCATGTCTCTGATCTCAACCTCTGAACTTGCCAGCCGAATGGGCGATCCAATGTTGCGGATCCTCGATGCGCGCTGGTACCTCGATCCCGACAAGAAAGGCGTCGACGCGTATGCCGCCGGGCACCTCCGCGGGGCCTTCTTCGCGGACATCGAGAACGACTTCGCCGGGCCAGGGGGGAAACGCGGCGGGCCGCTCGGGCGACACCCGTTTCCCCCCGCGGAACAGATCCAGAATGTCCTGCGTCTTTTCGGGATCACGCCCGGCGTGCAGGTGGTGGTCTACGACGATGCGGCGGGGGCCATAGCTGCCAGGGTCTGGTTTGTTCTCCGCGTGTATGGCTTCGAGGACTGCGCCGTTCTCGACGGCGGCATCACGAAATGGATCGCGGAGGGGCGCGAGACCACGGATCAGCCGCCCTCAATCTCCACCATGACCGATTTCGTGGCCACCCCTCGAGAGGATCTGGTGCTGTCCAAGGCCCAGATCCTGACCGAGAAGAGCCATCTCTTGGTTCTCGACGCCCGCATTCCAGAGCGATACCGGGGCGACACCGAGCCCATCGATCCGCGGGCCGGCCACATCCCCGGCGCTCTCAATGCCCCGTACACCATGAACCTGACCACCGAGGCGCATCCTGTATTCAGGTCCGCCAGAGAGCTGCGCGCTCACTACCAGGCCCTCGGCGTGCGGGACGACCATGAGCCAGTGGTGTACTGCGGTTCGGGGATCAACGCGACCCATGACCTGCTCGCTCTACAGGTGGCGGGCTTCAAGGGCCGACTGTACGGCGGTTCGTGGAGCGAATGGAGTTCCGATCCCGCGCTGCCCATCGTGACCGGTGAGAAGCCCGGGTGACCTTGTCGCCGGCCGTGTGAGCCGACGTGACGACTTGCCCCTAGCAGCCCGGACCGCCAACAAATAACCGACATATCCTCTGGCCCTTGAAGCTTCCTCTGTCGGCCGTCGTCGTTCTACTCACCTATATCGTCGCCATCACCGCCTTCGGGACGTGGCTCGGGCGGCGTCACAGCGGCGGAGTCCGCGGTTACTTCCTCGGCGGGAAGAGCGTGCCCTGGTGGGCGGTCGCCTCATGCATCGTGGCTACCGAGACCAGCACCCTCACCTTCATCGGCGCACCCGGCACATCGTATGGAGGCAACTTCACGTTTCTCCAGCTGGTGATGGGGTACGTGATCGGCCGCCTGGTGGTCTCATTCTTCTTCCTGCCCGCCTACTTCCGCGGCGAGATCTT
Organism: Vicinamibacteria bacterium; assembly: GCA_016650185.1. Taxonomy (GTDB): domain Bacteria; phylum Acidobacteriota; class Vicinamibacteria; order Fen-336; family JAGNNV01; genus JAGNNV01. The sequence goes on from JAENWE010000148.1 coordinate 3,554, forward strand.
CACCTCCTACGAGATCCTCCAAAAGAGGTTCGGGGGGGCGGTGCGAGCCACGTCCTCGGGAATCTTCCTCCTCTCGCGGACGCTCGGCGACGGCATAAGACTCCACGCCGCCGCTCTGGTCCTCGCCGTAGCCGCAGGCATCAATGAATGGTGGTGCATCCTCGCTCTTGGCTTCGCCATGATCCTCTATACCGAAGAGGGCGGCGTGGTGGCCACGATCTGGACCGACTCGATCCAGATGTTCGTCTACCTCTTCGGGGCCCTCATCTGCTTCGTCGCGGTGGCGAACGCTCTGCCCGGCGGGGTCATGGGCGCCTTCGAGAAGGCCGGGGCCGCGGGCAAGCTCGTCTTCCTGAACACCTCTTTCGACGTCCACCAGCCCTACACCCTGTGGGCGGGAGTCGTGGGAGGCATGTTCCTCACCATCGCCACCCACGGCACGGACCATTACCTGGTTCAGCGATTCCTGGTGGCCAAGTCTCAGAAGGACGCGCAGACCGGTCTGATCCTCTCCGGATTTCTGGTGTTCGCCCAGTTCGTTCTCTTCCTCGCTCTCGGCATCCTGCTTTGGGCTTTTTACGAGGGACGCCCCTTCGCCCGGACGGACGAGATCCTCCCGACCTTCGTCGCCAACGAATTGCCTGGCGTGTTCACCGGCCTGATTCTCGCCGCCATCGTGGCGGCGGCCCTTTCGCCATCGCTCAACTCAATGGCCTCCGCCACCCTCCGCGACTTCTACGTCCCCTACGTCGATCCGGAGGCCAGCGAGGCGAAGCAACTCCGGCTGGCCAAGCGCTTCACCATCTTTTGGGGCATTCTTCAGATCGGCGTCGCCGGCCTGGCGCGCGACGTGGAATCAGCGCTGCAGGCGGGACTCGCAGCCCTCGGTTATGCATCCGGGCCGACGGTCGGCGCCTTCGCTCTGGGGCTCTTCACGAAAAGGGCCAACAGCACCGGGACCATGATCGGTATGCTCTCCGGCCTCCTGGGAAGCCTCGCGGTTGGACTGCTCTCGCCCCGGATCTTCGGCGTCCCCGGCGTGGCCTGGACCTGGAATGTCTTCGTGGGTGCGATCATCACGTTTGTGGTGGGCCTGTCGGTCAGCCTGGTCACGCAGGCCAAGGTGCGGGGCGGGGACCAGATCGCCCCAGCCTGAGCGTCGACTCCGAGAGGGTCCCCATTTCGGCTCAGTCTCAATGAGTCTTAATAGAGCAGCGACGACGCCCTCGATGTTCTGAAGTTCTCGATGGCCGAAGCGTCCGAGGCCAGAATCGCATCCGCGGGATCTCCACGATCGATGGCCACCCGAAGCGATCGCGTCCCCACCAGACGGTCGAGGCCGCTGCCGTCGCGCAACCAGCCGAACTCCGGATGACGCCGCTTCATCTCGACCAGAAGAGTGACGCCCAGGCGATACGGCTGGGCCTTCCGATCATCGCTCACCCGGATATCGAGGCCCTGGCAGACCACGTTGAGGTGCTTGGGCGTAGGAGCGGCGGTGGAGGAACGCGGTGTGAAAGTCGTCGGCTCACAAGTAAACCCCGGCACGCGCACCGCCCGCGCCATCTCCGCCGACTTCAACCACGGGGCTCCGACCTTAAGGAAGGGCGCATCGGTTCCCCGACCCTCGGTCGCGGTCGTTCCTTCGAGCAGACACGTCCCCGGATACGCGAGACACGCATGGGCAGACCTCAGATTCGGCGACGGGTTCACCCAGGTAAGGCCGGTGTCGGCCCACGACATGCCTCGTGACCAGCCGGTGAGCCGGACCGCGCCGAGCTGCGCCTTCCGCTCGCGAGAGGCGTTCACCACGCCCGCGATCTCGGCCATGGTCAGCCCGTGAACCAGCGGCCCCGGAGTCATGTTGACGAGACTCCGCGGCACGTCGCGCTCGGGCGCCGACACCGGCCCTTCCATTCGCTGGCCGCCCAGAGGGTTGGGCCGATCCAGCACCAACATGGGGAGCAGAGCCTCGGCGCAGGCGTCAAGGCAATGCATCACGGTGGACGCAAAAGTGTAGAAGCGAACTCCCGCGTCCTGCATATCCACCATGAACATATCCAAGCCTTCGAGATCCTCGGGCGCTGGCTTTACTTTCTTGCCGTAGAGGCTGATCACGGGCAGGCCGGACGTCACGTCCATTCGATCATCCACGCTCTCGCCCGCCGCGGCCAGGCCGCGGAAACCGTGCTCGGCGCCGAACAGCTTCACAACCGAGATGCCGCAGGCGGTCAGAGCGTCGATCGCATGCCGGCCGTCGGCGGTCAGAGAGGCGGCGTGAACCAGAAGTCCGACGCGCTTGCCCTTGAATGGGTCGCGTCTTCCCTCGACCACGATGTCCAGACCGGTTCGGACACGCCTCCGGCCGGCCGCCCGAGCGAAGGACGGAATAGCGAGGGACGCGGCCAGAAAGCCACGCCGGTCCAGATCGAGGTCGTGACTCATCGCCCAAGCCTAATTCGCCCGGACGGATCTTGCCCGATCGCAGGTAATCTCTCCCATCTGTGATTTCGCCTGACCTCGCCGCCGCCGTGAATCGCCTGGAGGAAGAGGACGTATTGGGCCCGGAGCAGGTCCGATTGTTCGGACGGGTGGCCCGGGGCGAGTTGGTGAGTCTTTCCGTGGCCCTCCACGGACTTCTCTACCTGGGCGTGGTAGCCCTCACCAGCGGCGTTGGCCTCCTCTTCAGGAACGAAATCGCAAACCTCGGGCCCCTCTCCATCGCGGCCGGCGTGGGTGCGGCCGCCGCTCTTTGCCTTGCCTGGGTGGCGAGACGATCCCCGCCGTTTTCAGCCGGCGAAGTTCGCTCACCGCACTTCGCCTTCGACTATGTCCTGGCCCTCGGCGCCCTCCTGGCCGCCGCCGATCTGGCCTTCGTGGAGGGCCAGTTTTCACCCCTCGGTGAGAGTTGGGCGTTCCACCTCCTCCTGGTCAGCCTCGGCTACGCGGCCGCGGCCTTTCGCTTCGACTCGCGAACTCTCTTCGCACTCTCCTTGACCACCTTCACGGCGTGGCGTGGGGTCGCGGCCACGAGTGTCGAACGAGCGGTCTTCGGGTTCTTCGGCGACACCGACGCGGTGCGACTGAATGCGCTCGCCTGTGGCCTCGCCTTCGTCGCGATCGGACGGGCTCTGGTGGGCCGGAATCTCAAGGCGCACTTCGAGCCGACAGCGACGCATCTCGGCTGGCTCCTGATCCTCCAGGCCATAGCCTGGGGGATCGACGACGGGCCGACCGCTGCCCTGCATCGCCTGACCCTGGTGGCGGTCGGCGGCGGGCTCGCGTGGTTCGCGTGGCGCGGAGGACGGTTCGCGCTCTTCGTGTTCGGGGTGCTGGCCGCGTACCTCGGCCTCATGATCGCGCTGGCCGAGGCGGTGGATGAGACCACGGTGATGCTCCTCCTGGTGGCCGTCTCCGCGATCGCCCTGGTGTTCGGGCTCGGGGCCATCCACCGGCTCTTTCCCAAGGAGGCCGAGGAGTGAGGGTTGAAGAGGTCGCGGCCGAGCGCGCGAAGGAAGTCCGTGACGCCGCCCGGGCGTGGCGTCGCGCCGGGTTCATCGACGAAGACACCCTCTCGCGGATCGTGACGCTGTATCCCGATGAGCGGCGCCGATTCGGACTGGGCTTCCGCGTTCTGGCCTTCGTCTTCACCAGCGTCGCGGTGTGGGCCATCGTTGGCCTGTCGTTCGTTCTCTTTGATCCACGGCTGGACAGCGCGGGAATCTTCCTCTTCTGGGCCATAGCCCTGACCGCGCTCACCGAGGTCCAACGGGGCCCTCTGGCCCGCACAAACGGAGGAGCCGAGACCGCAACCGCGCTGATCGCGGTCCTCCTCGGAATCGTGGGCGGAGTCATCGCATTCGGCGGCCCCACTCTGCACGGGCTCGTGGTTCGCATCCTGGCTTCCGCGTTCGTGCTCTGCGCGGCCGGGGCGTGGCGATGGGGCGACCGCCTCTTCTTCCTCGGCGCCGGACTCTCCGGTTTCGGACTCTTGGTCCAGACCGATCAGGGGCGCCTGCTTTGCATCGTGGCCGCCCTCCTCCTCATCCCGGCCTGCTTCAGCGCCGCGCGTGGCATCGAGCATGCGCCTGCCCACCGAAGAGGCGCCATCATCCTGGGAGCGGTGGCAATCCTCGCGCTCTATGCCGCCATCCATATCTGGTCCTGGGATCAGCGCCTGATCGAAGGGATGGGCGAGTTCAGCTCATCCGAGACGACGGTGGCTCCGCCCTTCCGCTGGCTCTCCATTCTCGCGACCGCCCTCTTACCCGCCGGCTTTCTGGCAATGGGGTGGCGTCGTCGAGAGCCACTCTTGCTCTACGCCGGACTGATACTCACCGGCCTCTCGGTTGCGACCATCCGGCTCTACCATTCTGTGATGCCTCTCTCGCTGGCCCTGATCCTGATCGGCGCCGTCTGTTTGGGTCTCGGTTTGTGGGCGCGCCGCTGGCTGCGAGCCGGCGAGAAGGGAGAACGAGCAGGCTTCACCGCCGACCCGCTCTTCGACAACTCGAATCGCACGGACGTTATCAAGTCGGTGGTGGCCATGGCGTCGTTCACACCATCCGCGCAGGCGACGCCGGCCCGGAACGCCTTTGAGGGCGGAGGGGGCCGCTTCGGCGGCGGTGGGGCGACCGGGGGTTTCTAGTGGCCACCTACGTCCTCGATCGGTTCCGCTGAAAATCGGGCCGTGATAAGGCCCCCCGCCTGTTCCGCCTCAGGGCTACTGAAGTCCCCGCATGACCGCATCCGCGATCTGGGGGCGAGCCTCGCGGATCAGATTGTTCTCACGGGTTGGGTGGACCCGATTGGTGAGAATGATGACGAAGACGCCGGTCTCGGGATCCATCCACATCGACGTGCCGGTGAAACCCGTGTGACCGAACGCACGCTTGGACATGAGCGTGCCGGACGACGAATTCTCGCCCGGCGTATCCCAACCCAGAGCGCGCGACGAGCCGGGGACGGCGCCCCGTGTGGTGAACTGAGCCACGGTTCTGGGCGACACGTAGCGACGATTCTCAAAAACACCGCCGTTCAAGAGCATGGTGGCGAAACGGGCAAGATCGGGAGCGGTTCCAAACAGGCCGGCGTGCGGGGCCACGCCGCCGAGGCCGGCCGCGTTCTCGTCGTGAACTTCGCCCCACACCAGGCGCTTTCGCCAGTCGTGATCGAACTCGGTGGGCGCGATGCGCGGCTTCATCGACTCGGGAGGCAAAAAACCGGTGTCCCGCATCTTCATGGGCTCGAAGAGCCGATGCCGGGCGAATGTATTGAGGTCCGTGCCCGAAACGCGTTCCAGGATCTCGCCCAGCATCATCACCCCCAAGTCCGTGTAGACCGACTTGGTTCCCGGCTCGTACTTGAGCTCCATCGGAAGGATTCGGTTCAGATACTCCGGCATCGAGTGGGCTTCCTTGTACAGGGGCGCCCACCAGTCGATACCCGACGAGTGGGTCAGGAGGTGACGCACGGTGATGCGATCCTTCTCTCCACCCGTGAACTTCTGGAAGAAATCGTGGACGGGGCGATCGAGGCCAAGTCGTCCTTCATCGACCATCATCATGGCCATGGTCGTGGTGGCCACCACTTTTGTGAGGCTGGCCAGATCGAAAACGGTATCCACGGTCATGGGCGGCGCCCCGGGCTCGTAGGTCTTTCGCCCGTAGGCCTTGAGATGAACCAGCGCCCCGTTTCGCCCCACCGCCACCACGGCCCCGGGGAACGCCTTCCGATCGAGGAATCGTTCAACCGTGGCGTCGACCTCGGCGAACGTGCCGGCCTTGAAGTTCTGAGTCTCGGGCGAAGCGGGAGTGAGGGTCATGACGCGATGAGGGATCTTAAGACCGTGGCCGAAGGGAAACAGGCCGGGAAGCGTGACGGGAAGCTGCCCTGCGATGTCGAATTCGCCAAAAAGCGCTCCGACCGCGGCTCGCTGAGCGGAATCGACGCCGCCATAGGCAGCAAGATAGACGGGGATGTCGGGAGCCTGACGCAGCAGATAAGGCGAGCCGAAGGCGAGAACGATAAGGGGCGGCGCTCCGTGAGCCAGACGGGACAGCAAGCTCGCATGGGAACTCTCCATGTTCGCCGTACCCTTGCTCGACGTCACTCGCACGAAGGCGGACACCACGACGTGGGAGAAAGCGCCGCCCTGGGCCTGAGCCACGATCTCATCGGCGAAGTCGTTGCCCAAGGTCGGGCCCACGTAGCGGGTCACGGTTTCCACATATCGGCGAGCGAATTCAGATTCCGGAATGCCCGATATGTTGTCGTTGCGGACGTCCGAGGACATGACGAGGTGGAGGATCCTGAGGGGTCTTTCCACAGCGAGGGGGATCACCAGGCCCTCGTTCTTCACCAGGGTGAGCGAGGCCTCGGTGATTCGGCTGGCCTGCTCAATGTCCTCGGGACGGCCGACGTTCTTTCCGATCTCCGCCTCATCGACCAATCGGTTGCGCTCGAGGCCCAGGGACTCCTTGGTCTTGAGAAGACGCAACACGGATGCGTCGATCTGGGCCCCGGTGATTCGGCCTTCCTTGACCGCGCGCACAATCTCGCGGACCGCGATCTTCGCGTCCTTGGGAAGCAGAACGAGATCACAGCCCGCCATGACTGCGCGGACCGAGGCCTCCCCTGACCAGGCCACGTCCAGGCCGCTCATCTCCATGGCGTCGGTCACAATCAGGCCGCTGTACTTCATCTGATCGCGAATCAAACCGGAGGTGATCAGATGAGAGAGGCTCGCCGGATCGCCGCTCGGATCGACCGAAGGCACGGCGATATGGGCCACCATGACCGCATCCACACCCGCCTTGAACAAGGTCTGGAAGGGCGCCAGCTCCACTCGATTGAGGCGGTCGCGATCGGCGGTGATGACGGGCAAGCTCAGATGAGAGTCAGTGGCGGTATCGCCGTGCCCGGGGAAGTGCTTTGCGGTGGACAGAATCGAGGCGGCGCGCGCCCCGCGAACGTACGCGGCCGAGAGCCGACCCACCAGGTCCGGGTCCTCTCCATAGGAGCGGATGTTGATCACCGGGTTGTCCGGATTGTTATTGATGTCACCCACCGGTGAGAAGGTCCAATGGATGCCAATGGCTCTGGCTTCGCGCCCGGTCACCAGGCCGGAAAAGTACGCGGCCTCTTCCGACCGGGTGGCGCCGATGGCCATGGCGTAGGGCAGGGGAACCACGCCGCGACGCACGCGGAAGGCCAGGCCCCGCTCCAGATCGGCGGCGACAAGGAGCGGAATCCGCGCCCGGCGCTGAAGATCGTTCAGGATGCGGGGAGCGGCGTACACATCGGACTCGAACAGGGTGATGTTCCCCACCTGCAAGGTCTCGACTGCATCAGCCAGAGTCTTGTACTCGGCGGACCTCGGATTTGTGTAGATGCCGAAGGCGCGCACCCCTATCATCTGTCCCACCTTTTCTTCCAGGGACAATCTCTTCAGCGTCGCTTCCGCCCATCCAGACGTGGGAGACACCGCGCGGGGAAGCGCGGGTGGCTGCGGGGGCGGGCTGATCGGGCGGAAACAAGAACTCGACAGTGAGGCCAGACACAGCAAGAGGGTGGACGCGGTCCACGGGCCGGAGTGCCTGAAGGCCATTGAATCGGATGCTAGCAGTTGGGCCTCCTCATGGGACCGCGTTCGACTGACCCAATTGGGGCTGTCCCCAGGGTCAACCCAGGATCCGCCGGGCCACCGCCGAGACCAAGGGCGGAACGTCGTCGGAGCGCGCCAACTCCTTCAAGTCGGCTGGGTTCATCCCGGGGATCAAGGGCAGGGAGATTGGATGGGGGGTGGCCAGGCTGAAAACGATGGCGCGCCGCACCTGGTAACTCGCGGCCCACCGGTGAACCCGGAGGATTTCGGCAGAGATCTCGCGCGGCGGTTCCGCAGACTCCAGAACGCCGCAGAGGTCGCCATCTCGGAGCCGCGGGTTCAGAAGACCTGCCTCCCTGACTCTGGGATCGCTCGAGAGAAGAAGGTGGCTCGTGACCCGTCGCGGTCCGATCCGCGACAAAGTGATGAGGTCCCCCAGACGCATGGCATTGAGTCCCTCAAGGAGCAGAGCCTCGGCCTTCTGGCGCACCGCGGGAGCGAGTTCGGCGGCGACCGCGACCTCGGCGAGATCCCGCCAGGCGAGACCAGGTAGAGCTTGAAGGGCAATCCGAGGCGCCGTGGAAGGCGAGCGCGCAACCGCGCCCAGAACCGTCTGCCTGACTCCGAAACGCGAATGCTCCATCACGAAGGCCGCCACCGTCGCGGGAAGCCGGCCGCGCAGAGCGTGTCTAAGGTCGAGGTCGGTAATTGACTCGTCGGCCAGAACACGCCCAAGCCTCTCGGGCTCGCTGGCACTCTCGGACAAGGCGCGACGAAGGTCGTCTGTGCGGTCGCCCGAGTCTGTCATGGGCCAAACTCCCGGCCAGCGCCGTCCATCGCCTTCCGCAGCTCGCGGGCCTGGGCCTGGGCGCGGGAGGGGTCAGCGAAGAGGCGAATGGCGGCGAGGCCACGGGCGCCCCGCGCGAGTATCTCGGGCGCGTTCGCGGCGCTCACTCCGCCCACGGCAAGAATCGGGATCGCCAAGCCATGGAAGATCGCCTGGAACCCGTCCAGTCCCATCATGCGGCCTTGCTTCCCTGGAGTTCCGAAAACGGGGCCAAGGATCGCAAAATCCGCACCGGCCCCGCCGGCTCGCTCAAGCCCCGCTCGACCATGGCGGGACACACCGATGAGTAGGCCCGGGAAGGCTCGGCGAACGTCACGTGGGTCCAGACCAGACTCCGGCAGTTGAACGCCGCAAGCGCCCGTCAGCTCCGCGATGTCAGCTCTTGAATTTACGATGACCCGATCCGGAGCACCGACTTCCGCCACGACCTCGCGCACCAGAGAGGCAAGATCGCGCCCGCAAAGCTCCTTCGCTCGCACCTGAATGAGATCGGCGCCGCCACGCACCGCCTGACCGGCCGAACGCGCCCCGCCCTCGCCCACGATCGCCATGAGGATCGGATGGCCCAAGTCAAAAACGTTCACGTGGCGATCGGTAAACTAGTCCCGAGCGCGCCGGAACAGGAGCGCAACAAGGTCCAGCGCCGCGGCGGCCAGGTTGACCAGCCCGAGACCACTGACCGCGCCGCGAAACCAAGGGGCAAGGAGAATCTCCCGAAGCCGCATCGACATGGCCAGCGCCGGGTGGTTTTCCCACAGCGGCGTCCAGGGGGCCAGGACCAGGGTGGCTCCCACCATCAGCGAACTGATGAACTGGATCAATCGGACAGCCACATCATTTGTCCTCTTGGGGCCACGCAGTGCGTTTCCGGCGATCGGGACTCTGACCGATTGGATTCGTGGAGAAGCCGATCAGACCCGCGACTGGAGTTCCCTCAGTTTGTTCGAGACGTCGCGGAACGACGGGTCCTCTCGGACAAGGTCGCCAAAGGTGGCCGTCGCCTTGGCCAGGTCGCCACTGGCTTCCCAGGCCATTCCCAACTCGTAGCGAAGGCCGCGGTACTCTTCGGGGGCGCGGCCTTGCACCAGCAGTCCGCGTTCGTACCACTGAACCGCCACATCGGCCATTCCCTTCTCCATGAAGCAAATCCCGATCATGCTTGAGCATTCGAGCGATCGCTTGGCGTCTTTCGCGGCCAGCTGGAATTCCGCGATGGCTTCGTCGATGAGACCCATCTCTTTGTAGGCGATGCCGAGGTTGTAGCGGGTGTCGTAGTCACCCTCGGCGAGTTGGGAGTCCACGCCCCTCTTGAATTCGTTGAAGACATCCTGGAGTCCCTGATCCTCGAAGCTTGAGGACCGGTTCTCATCAATGGGAGCCTCCTCGAGGGCGGGCTGGGCATCAAAAAGGGCGGAAAGCTCAGCGCCGAGATCGATGCCGGCCGCGTCACCGAAAGGCGACGCCTCGGCCACCCGCATGTTGACCGCGGCGGGGGTCTCGGCCGGCTCCGGCGCGGGCGGCAGATCTCCGAAGGACAAGCCGCTGAGCAGATCGTCCACCGACTCGCCTGGCGCGGGGCCAAGGGGCTCGTCGGGAGGAGGGATTGAAATCGGAGCGGCCGTGGCCGGGCGTGGGGGGGCGGGTGCTGGAGGAGGCTCGGCCTTCGCTTTGAGATCGAGTCCGAGACTTGAGGCACGCTCGGCCAGGGAAGGATCGCCGGGGAAGCGGCCGAGCGCGTCACGCAACGCATCCTTGGCGTCGTCCACAAAGCCAAGGGCGACATAGGAGTCGACCTCTTCCAGGGCTTTGGCGATCTCGGGGTCGATCGCGGGTTCGGGCGGCAGGACCGGTCGGGGGATATGGCCGGAGGCAAAGTCGACATCGGGTCCTGCCTCGTCAGGCTCTTCGGGCAGCGACGGGGGCTCTGGAAAGGGGAGTTCGTCCTCGGCCGAAATGTCGCCAAAACCGGCGGCCAGCGCTTCTGCTTCGGCTTGTGCGGCTTGAATCGCCGAGTCGTCCTCCACTCCAGGGCCAGAATCAAGTGACAGTCCGAGATCGAGATCGGCGGCGGGGATCTCGGCCACATCGGCGGGCTGATCGTTCTCGATTCCTACGTCGAGATTCAGATCCTCTTCCTCGCTGTCCGTGCCCAGGCTCTCCTCGAACCCCATGGCGAGGGTGGGCTCCTCGGGGGCGGCTTCCGGAATGGTCTCAAGGGCAGGGAAGAGCGCGTCGTCGAGGGAGTCGAGGGACAATTCCCCAGTAGCCGCCGAAGGCTCGGCTTCCAGCGCCGCCTCAACCGCGGCCTCCGGAGCGGCCGCAGCCGAGATGCCCGGCCACAGGGTCTCGGCCTCATCACTGAGCATCTTGCCCAGACTCGCGTTGCCGTCCTTGAGGGCTACATCCGCGAGCCAGAGACATTCCCTCGCCGCTTCCTCCGTCCTCTCGGTCTCTTTGAAGATCTCTTTCTTCTCGAAGCGACCGTCGAAGATGTTTGGATAACGAACGAGGACGAGGTCCACCTGCTCCTCGGCTTTGTCGAGCAGCCCGTATTTCCTGAACACCCGAGACTCGGCGAGATGTTCTTCGATGAACTCACGGTCGGTATTCGAATTGGCGGAAACGCCTTGCGGACGGACGATGGCGCCGGTGTCGAACTGAAGTCCGTCGAGGTCGTCCGTTCCTTCCGTCTCCATCGGAGGAGGCAGGGGCATGTCCGCGGCCGCCTTCGCTTCCACCACGACTTTCGACGGGCCGGCCAAAACGGGCGCGGACTTCTTCTTCTTCAAAGATTCCAGCCGAGCCTTGAACTGTTCGTTGTCCGGCTCGACCTCCACGAGCTGGGCGGCCGTGTCCTCAGCCGCCCGGTCGCTGCCGGAAGCGAGGTGAGCTTCGAGAAGCTGGCTCAGCGCCTGCACCACGGCGCGGTCGTTTTGCTTGATCCGGGCCACCTCGACGAGCTTCTGAAGGGTCCGCACATGGTGCGGCGATCGGGTGGTGATCTGAACGAGTATGTTCCCCGCTCGATCCGTATCTCGCTTGAGCAGGAGCTGCTCAACGAGGGGGATGACCGCGTCGTACGCTTCATCGGCTCGACCCTGAACCGCGTAGATCTGGACGAGGATGATCCGGGCTTCCTGACTCTCGGGCGCTTGCTCAAGAACGGTCTCCAGGGTGGACTGGGCGTCGGTCACCCGCTGGGCGCCAAGGTAGGCCTGCCCCAACTGCATCAGTCCCTCGGGGGTCGACTCCTGAGCCGTCACCTCCTCCAGGTAGGCGATGGCCTTGTCGTAGCTGCGCTGGGCCAGGTGGACGCGCCCCAACTGATTCTTGACCCGCGTCCCGCTGTCGATCTTCAGACCCTTTTCGAGAACCTGGATGGCCTCGGCCGGATGACCCTTGAGGTTCAACTCGTCGGAAATGGCGATGTATTCGCCCACCGCCTTGTCCGTGGATCCTTCTCGGGTATAAATGTCGGCCAGGCGGGACCGGGTTTTGAGGTCGGCGGAGTCGATCTCGACCATCTTCCGAAGTATCTCGGCCGCCTCCTTGAGCCGGCCTCGCTTCAGATGATCCTCGGAGACGAACTGGTACTGACCCTTGGCCTCCATGACCAGACCCTGCTTCGCATAGAGGTCGGCCAGCCTCGAATAGGGCTCAACCACGGAGGGATCGAGCTTGTTGATCTTCTTCCAGATCGCGATCGCCTTCAGGTGGAAGCCGTCGCGCGCGTAAAACTCGGCAACCTTGGCGTACTCGTCGCCCGCCTCGTGCATCTTGCCGATCTTGGCGAACAGATCCCCGATCTTGTTGATCGTGTTCCAGTCGCGAGGATTGTCCTCAACCAACTGGCGATACAAGGGGATCGCTTGATCGAGCTTTCCCGCCTTCTCAGCCTTCTCGGCTTCCTGGCGAGTCTTTATTGGATTGATCTTGGCCAATGGCGTTTTCGTGAGTAGGAGGTCTTGCCGTCGGTTCGAGGGCGGTCCGGTGGATTATCGCTGGAGAGGGCTCAAAAGAGCCACCCCGTACGCTCAATAAATGTCTTCCGGTGAAACGGCGTCGGACCCAGGGTTCTCAAGGCCTGCAGGTGGGCGGCGCTCCCATAGCCTTTGTTCTCCTTGAGGCCGAAGCCGGGACAGGTGGAGTCCCACTCCTCGATCATACTGTCTCTTAGAACCTTGGCGATGATCGAGGCGGCGGCGATCGACACGGAAAAGCAGTCGCCCTTCACGATGGCGAGCTGACGGACGCCCACCAGGGGTTCGTCGATCCCGTCGATGAGCACCAGCCGGGGCGAGAGCTTGAGGCCGGACACCGCCCGGCGGATCGCCAGATGGGTGGCCATGCGTATGTTGAGCCGGTCGATCTCCTCGACGCCCGCGACGCCAATGGCCCAGGCAAGGGCGCCTTCCCGAATGCGATCAGCGAACTGCGCCCGCCTTTGTGCGCTCAGCTGTTTCGAGTCATTGAGCCCGGTCCAGTCGAACGACTCGCCCAGAATGACGGCGCCCGCGACCACCGGTCCAAACAGGGCGCCGCGCCCGACTTCGTCAGCCCCCGCCACGGGGACCTCGGACCGAGCCGCCGCCTCCCTTTCGAAGCGGTCGTCGCAGGGGCCGACCTCTGCCCCTGGCTCGCTGTCGACTCCGGTGTTCTTCTTGCGGCTCAAGCGAAACGCCTGAAGCCTCGAACCGCCCGGCTTAGGAGGCGGCCTCGGCCGTAGCCTTGCCCTTGGCCTTCACCGGCTTGTCGCGGAGCTCGCGCAAGCGCAGCGCCTTGCCCTTCAGAGCGCGGACGAAATAGAGCTTGGCGCGACGCACATGATGTCGCTTCAAGACTTCGATCTTGTCGACCGAAGGAGTCGAGAGCGGGAAAATACGTTCGACGCCCTCGCCGAAAGAGATCTTGCGAACCGTGATCGAGCGCTTGACGCCCGTGCCCGACACGCCGATGACCAGACCTTCGAAGATCTGAATGCGCTCGCGCTCCTGATCCTTGTCCTTCTTGGCCTTCGCGGTCTTCGCTTTCTGCTCCTCTTTGAGGACAGACTCACGCACCTTGACGTGTACGCGCACGGTGCTGCCGGGGCGAAGGTCGGGATGGATCTTCGGGTTGATGTTCTTTTCGATGGTGGCGATGGCGTTCATTTGGGTTTCCTGTGGGCTCCGAGAGCCCACGAGTTTAGCCTAGTTGGGTCGCCTTTTCCGAGACGCGGATGGCAAATAACCTGGGGCATCGACTTCAGTTGCGGCGCAGGTCCGGCCGCCTCGAATCGGTGGCGATCGCGGCCTCGTTCCGTCTCCACTGCGCGATGGCCGCGTGGTCTCCGGAAAGGAGGACCTCGGGGACCTTGAGACCCCGAAAATCGGCGGGCCGGGTGTAGTGAGGATGGTCCAGCAGGTCGTTCTCGAAGCTGTCCTGTTCGCTCGACTCGGCATCGCCCAGTGCGCCCGGAATCAGCCGGACGCTGGCCTCGATCACGGCGAGAGCGGGCACTTCCCCGCCCATGAGGACGAAATCACCGAGACTCAGCTCCGCGGTGGCGAGCGATGCGCGGACCCTCTCATCGATCCCTTCGTACCGGCCACAGAGCAGGATAAGGCGTTCCAGGTTCGAATAATCACGCGCCTTCCGATGAGTGAACTTCTCGCCCCGCGGCGAGAGCAGGATGATCGGACGCGAAGGCGCCGGGCCCTCGGGCATGATCGCCTCTACCGCCCGGAAGAAAGGCTCGGCCTGCATCACCATACCCGGACCGCCGCCGAAGGGCGCGTCGTCCACCCTTCGGCGGCGATCCGAGGTGTGGATCCGTAGATCATGGGCATGAACCTCGGCCAGGCCAGTCTCAATCGCCCGCGCCACGATCCCATGGGCGAGAGCCTGCCGGATCAGATCCGGAAAAATGGTGATGACGTCAATACGAAGTGGCATTCAGGTTCGCCGAAGACGAGTCTAGCTCTTGCCTTCGTGGGCCCGTGCGCCTCCCGAGGCTCAGGAAGGCCCCGAGACCGTCCCGGCCGCCTTCACTCGCATGAAGCCCTTCTTGACGTCGACTTCGAGGACGAAGGCATCGACCAGAGGCAGGAGGGTCTCGCGCTGGTCGGCGTCGTGGATAACGAGAACCGGGGTCGGTCCGGTTTCCCACAGACTGGTCACCGTCCCGATAGAGGCCCCGGATTCGATCCGAACATCGAGGCCGTGGAGCTCGTGATGGTAGTAGGAGCCCGCGGGAAGTTGGGGCAGGGAGTCGATGGGGATTCGCAGCTCGGCGCCCCGCAAGGACTCCGCCTCGTCCATGCCCACGATCCCCTCGAAGAGAATCACCAGGCGCCCCTTGTGAGGAAACATCGAGACCACACGAAGGCGAGACGATGATCCGGACGGCCGGACCACGCGCACGTCCTCGAGTTGAGCGAAGCGCTCTTCGTTGTCGGTCAACGGCTCAACCACAACCTCGCCCTTGATGCCATGGGGGCGCAGAACCACGCCGATGGTGACGCTGTCGGCGTCTTCGTCGGGAGGTTTCAAGCGAAGAGGATTCAAGGGACCCCCGACCCGTCATCTCCGCGGACCAAGGACTCCGTGATGGCCCCCCCAAGACAAACGGGGCTAAGCCCTTGGAACCCTTGGAGCGTGGGGACTAGGCTGCGAGCTTCTCGGCCTTCCGGTGGCCTTTGATCAAGCTCTTCACAGTATCAGAGGGCTGAGCGCCCTTCGAGATCCAGTAGTCGACCCGGTCGGACTTCAGAACGACCTTGCCGGGGTTCGCCCGGGGGTCGTAATGGCCAACGATCTCAACGAATTTTCCGTCTCTCCAAGAGCGGGAGTCAGCGACAACGACGCGGTAATACGGCTTCTTGGTGGTTCCGGTACGGCGCAAACGAATAGCGAGCATCCCCTAGTTTCTCCCGAAAAGGCCTTCTAAGACAACCCCGGCACGCCAAAACGCGAGGCCAGCTTGCGGAGCTTCGATCCCTTGGCGTTCTGCGCGGACATCATCCTCATCATTTTTCTCGTCTGTTCGTACTGTTTGAGCAGGCGGTTCACATCCTCAACCTTGGTCCCGCTCCCCAGGGCCATGCGCTTGCGGCGCGACCCGGAAATGATTTCGGGCCGTTTCCGCTCCTGGTTGGTCATGGAATCGAGGATCGCGACGAACTTCTTCATCTCGCCCTCGCCGTGGGCCATGTCCTCGTCCTTGACCTTGGGGACTCCCGGGATCATACGGACCAGATCACCGATCTTCCCCATTTTGCGCACCTGCTTGAGCTGATCGCGATAGTCCTCGAGCGAAAATTCGTTCTTCGCCATTTTGCCGGCCAGGGCTGCGGCTTTAGCGGGATCGATCGACTCTTCGACCTTTTCGATCAGGCCCATCACGTCGCCCATGCCGAGAATGCGACCGGCCATGCGGGAGGCGTCGAAGAGCTCGAAATCCTCGGCCTTTTCGCCGGTGCCCGCGAAGCGGATGGGGCATCCCGTCACCGACGCGGCGGACAGGGCAGCGCCGCCGCGCGAGTCGCCGTCGAGCTTGGTGAGGACGATTCCGGTGAGGCCGATCTGGTCGTGGAACGCGGAGGCGCTCACCAGCGCGTCCTGTCCGGTCATGGCATCGGCCACGAAGAAGACTTCGGACGCCTCGGCGAGAGCTTTCTGAGCCTTGAGTTCGGCCATCAGGTCTTCATCGATGTGGAGACGACCGGCGGTGTCGATCAGGAGGATGTCGTAGCCCATCGACCGACACTCGGCCATGGCCTTCTTGACGATCTCGAGCGGCGCGTCGGTCGGGGGCTGCATGAACTTGACCCCGATCTTGCCCGCGAGAATCCCAAGCTGTTCGCGGGCCGCGGGCCGGGCCACGTCGGTGGACACCACCAGCGGGTAACGACCGTTCTTCGAGAGGTACTTCGCGAGCTTCGAGACGGTGGTGGTCTTACCGGAACCCTGAAGGCCCACCATCATAATGACCGTCGGTGTGCGCTTCGACTCCTTGAGCCGGGGAGAGGCGGGGCCCAGCAGCGCGATCATCTCGTCGCGCACGATCCGGACCACGGCTTGACCGGGCGAGAGGCTCTTCAGCACTTCCTGTCCAACCGCCTTGGCGCGGACCTTCTCGAGGAAGTCCCTGGCCACCTTGAGGTTGACGTCGGCTTCGAGAAGAGCGATCCGAATGTCCTTCATCGCACCATCGATATCGGCCTCGGTGAGCGAACCCCGGCCTCGGAGCGCTTTGAAGACGCCCTGGAGTTTGTCGGAGAGAGAATCGAACATCGGCGAACGGCGGAGTTTACCGTAGGGCTCCTACGCCCGCATCAATCCGGCCAGTTCCTTCAGCAGCTTCGCGGCAACGACTGCGGTCGCCCAGACGAGAAGATGCCTTATCGCCTCAATCTCCGATGGTGGATCCCAGATTCAGGCCCGAAGCCGGGTTGTCGGCGGAGACGATCTTGGACTGACCGTCCTGAGCAGTGACGTTCTCGTAGACCCCCGCGTCCCGCCGCACCAGTTTCGAGAATCCCAGATTCTTGAGCGCGGAATCGCCCTTCGGGAAGGACAGGGCCGGGGCATAAACGACGAGTTCGACCGGAGAATCGGCCGGGGTACCCGCCGGGCCGATCATCGCCCGCTCGCAAAGCTCGCCCCAGGTCTTGAGGCGCTCGTTGACGCCGTGCCGAACCTCGACAATGAAATCGTTGTCGGGACAGTGGTAGTCGTACCTTGGCATGATTGGACTCTCGTGACGGCTTCTATTATCGCCCAGGCCCCTGGAACGCACCCAGCCGACGTGCGTGATCTGGTTGTCGTGGGCGGTGGCGCGGCCGGGCTCGCCACCGCGATCTTCGCCGCCCGCCTCATGAGGGGATCTCTCGAATCTGCGGCGGGACGTCCCCCGGTGGTGGTGCTCGACAGCGCCAGAAGTCTGGGAGCGAAGATTCTGGTCTCGGGCGGGTCGCGCTGCAACGTCACCAACGCCCGGGTCGACGCCGCCGACTTCTGGCGATCCGGCTCGCCCTTCGTGCGACAGGTCCTGCACGCCTTCCCCGTATCCGAGACCATCGCTTTCTTCGACGAGATCGGGGTCGCCCTCAAGGAAGAGCCGCTCGGCAAGCTCTTCCCCGTCACCAACAAAGCGCGCACGGTGCTGAGCGCTCTGATCGCTGAGGCGGAGCGTCTGGGTATCGAGATCCGAACCTCATGCCGGGTTCTGGGAATAGAGCGGCGGGAGGGCGGCTGGAGCATCGCGGCCTCCACCGCCTCTTTCCGGGCGCGAAGCCTGGTCCTCGCCACCGGCGGGCTGTCTCTCCCGAAAACCGGCAGCGACGGCTTCGGCTATTCCATGGCCCGCGCGCAGGGTCACACCATCGTGCCGACGGTGCCGGCTTTGGAGCCGTTGATCTTGGGCGGCGAATTTCACGCTCCCCTGTCGGGGATCACCCACGAGGCGGCCA
>JAENWE010000149.1 GCA_016650185.1 Vicinamibacteria bacterium
CATGGGACCGAATCGACCGAGCTTCCGCAGTTCGCCCCGGAGGGCCCTGATCTCGCCTCTCATGGCGAGCGCGCGGGTCACGTTCCCGAGCGCCATCTTGACCCGGGCAAAGTCCACCGGCTTGGTCAGATAGTCGGCCACGCCGAGCCGAAGGGCGTGCACTGCGGTCTCGACGCTAGCACTTCCGGTGATCAGCACGACTTCCGGCCGGGACGTCGCCTCGAACGCCTCGATGAGGCTGAGACCGCTGCCGTCCGGAAGGTTCAGGTCGACGAGAAGAATGTCGGGCGGGTTGGCCTCGATCTCCGCCCTCGCCTGTTTCAGGTTGCTCGCGGTCGCCACCATGAAGGATTCACGGCGAACCAGTTCGGCGAGTCCTTCGAGAAATGCAGGGTCGTCGTCGACCATCAGGGCGCGGGGAGTTTCGGCGTCACTCATTAGGGGTTCTGCTTTCTTTGAGCCAGATCCGCGATCACGTCGAGGAGCTGTGCTGGATCGACGGGCTTGGCGACATGGTGCTGGAAGCCGGCCAGGAGCGCCTGGCGGCGATCGAGGGTGCCGGCGTAGGCCGACAGGGCGGCGGCCGGAATCATCCCTCCGCCCAGAGGAGGAAGCAGGCGCACGCGCCTTATGAGGGAGAGGCCGTCCTCGCCGGGCATGGCGATGTCGCTCAAAAGGATGTCCGGCTGCATGCGGAGAAGCAATTCGAAGGCCTCCCCCGCCGAGGTCGCGGTGGTCACGATCATTCCATTCTGTTGCAGGATCAGCCTCAGGGCTTCGCGCACGTCCTCCTCGTCGTCGACCAGGAGCACGGTGAGGCCGTCCGGGGGGCGTCCATCCCGCCGGCCTCGCGAGGGTCGCGGCGGACCCTCCTCGGGGCTGTGGTGGGCGGCCAGGGGGAGCAGCACGGTGAATACACTTCCCCTTCCCGGGCCCGGACTCTCCGCGCTCACAAAGCCGCCGTGGTTGCCAACCACGTGGCGCACCACGTAGAGGCCGAGCCCCAGGCCGTGGTGGGCGCGCGTGCTGGTGGTGTCCTGCTGGCGGAATCTCTCGAAAGCCAGAGGAAGGAATGCGGCGCTCATACCCTCGCCGGTATCGCAGATCTGGAGGCGCGCCTGCTGCTGGGCGACGTCCAGGGTGACCTTCACCGCCCCTCCCGTCGGCGTGAACTTGATCGCGTTGGACAGAAGGTTCGACAGAACCTGCTGCAGCCGCCCCGGATCCCCTTTCACCCACACGGGAAGGGTGCCGCGATCGCAGACCAGGGAGAGGGCCTTGAGGGCGGCATCGCCGGCGGCGGCGTCGACCGCGATCTGGACGATGCCGGCGAGATCGACGAGTTGGGGATGGAGCATGAGTCCGCCCGCCGCGATGCGCGAGGCGTGGAGCAGATCTTCGATGATCCTCTCGAGCGCCCGGGCGCTTCGCTCGATGATCTCGAGCGCGCGCTCGCGCTCCGCCGGATCGAAGCCACCCTGACGCAAGAGTCCAAGCCACACCAGAATGGCGCCCAGGGGCGTGCGGAGTTCGTGGGAGAGAAGGGCCAGGAACTCATCCTTCAGGTGGCTGGTGGCCTCGACCCGGTGCCGGGCCCCTTGTTCCCTGTCGAGGAGTCCGGTGATGTCGCGGGTCACGAAACGGCTGTGGACGAGGTGACCGTTTCGGAACAGACCGCTGCCGTCGATAAGCACCTGCCGGGTGGAGCCGCTCCGGGTTCGAATGCGGGTCGGGTACGACTCGACCGCCTCCTTGCGGGCCACGCGGTCGAGCAGGTCGGCCGCGGTCTTTGGGTCGAGGAGAAACTCGGCGATGTGGTGGCCTATGCATTCGTCAAGGGAACCCTCGATCAACTGCAACTCGGCTCGGTTCGCCCACAGAATTCGCCCGTCGGGGCCGACAAAGCGCAGGCCGAAAGCGGCCTGGTCGAGGAACTCGCGGAGTTCTTGGTCACTCTCCGGCAATGGCAGTGTGGGTCCACCTTTCATGGGTTGCGACGAGCGGCCAGGCTCGCAACAACCGCCACCAACTCTGAAGGTTGGACTGGCTTCGCCAAGTGTAGCTGGAATCCAGCACGCAAGGCGCGCAGCCGATCTTCCGTCCGGGCATAGGCGGTGAGGGCCACCGCGGGAACGGCTCCGCCCTGGGTGGAGGGACGCAGCCGCAACTCCCTGATCAGCTGATAGCCGTCGAGGCCCGGCATTTCGATGTCGCTCAGGAGAACATCCACACGCTCTTGGCCAAGGATATCCAAGGCGGCCCGGGCCGAGTCCACGGTGATGACGGTCACGCCCTGGGTCTCGAGTACTTTCTCGATGAGACCGCGAGCATCGTCGTCGTCCTCCGCGACCAGGACCGAGATTCCGGTGAGGTCGGCCGCCTGATCAAGGTCGACGGTGGCGTCGGCCTGCGAGTAGATGCGGGGGTGGGCGGACGGGGCCTTGATGGGGGAAAGGGGGAAGGTCAAGATGAAGGTCGACCCCTGTCCAAGGCCGGGGCTCTCCGCATCGATGCGCCCGCCATGCAATTCCACCAGTTGGCGCGAGATGGATAGACCCAGGCCCACTCCGCGGGCATGACGGGTGCTCGACGAATCATCCTGGGTGAACCGGTCGAACACGCGAGGAAGGAATTCGCGGTCGATGCCCAGGCCGGAATCGGTGACGGTCACCTCCACACTGGAGCCGACGGATTCGACGCTGACTCGAACCCATCCGTTCTTGGGAGTGAACTTGATGGCGTTCGAAAGCAGGTTCCAGAACACCTGCTGGAGCCGCTCCGGGTCGCCCATGACCTGGGTGCCCGCTGGGTTCAGGACAAGCTGAAGGCGAATGCCTTTGGCGCCCGCGGCGGGCGTCACGGTCGCGATCGCCGCCTTCACAACGCCGAACAGATCGACGGGCCGCAGGTCGAGCTGAAGCTTGCCGGTCATGATGCGCGAGACATCCAGCAGTTGATCGATGATCTGTTTCTGCGCGGTGGCGTTCCGGATGATCGTATCCACGGCGCGCACCGTGTCGTCCTTCGACAGCTTCCCGTGGTGCAGAAGGTGGGCCCAGCCCACGATGGCGGTGAGGGGGGTCCTCAGTTCGTGGGACAAGGTGGCGAGAAACTCGTCCTTCAATCCGTTCGCGGCTTCGGCCGAAGCCCGCGCTTTCTTCGCCTCCAGGTACAGACTCGCGTTGTCCACCGCACTGGCGGCGTGCGTGGCCAGGCCCGCGATCAGGCGCTCGTCGCGCTCGTGGAAAAAGCCGCGATCCGGGTGTCCGAAGAACAATCCTCCGAGCAGTTGGCCGTGGCGCGAGCGCACGGGCGCGCTCAGGTAACTGCGCGCGGCCGAAGTGCCGGGGGGCATCTGCCGGAAGGGCAGATTCTGGCCGAAGCGTGAGTCGGACGAAAGGTCGTCGCTTCGCGAAACCGCGCCGATGAAGGGAGAACCAAACGCCTCGGCGTCTTGAAGAATTGGAAAATCGACAAAAGCTCCCACCGGAGCGCCGGTGACGTAGTGAGCGGGGAGGCCCGCCGGCTGTTTGTACACAAAGGCTCCGAAGGCGGCGCCGGTCATGGCCACTCCGGCGTCGGTGACCGCCTTGACTGCCTTCTCCAGGTCGAGCTCTTCGGCCAGGGTCAGGCCGAGTCGATTGAGGGTTTCGAGCTCCGCCTCGATCGGGTTCGCCTCGACGTCGCTACCGCCCCGCCCTCGGTCCAGCTCGAGGCCCCGCCAACGGGCCAGCCGGAACCGACTCCCGAGGACGCTCACCAGAACGCCTTCCATGACAAAGAGCCCGAGGGTACCGGCACCCACGGGGTTCCCGGAGGCGAAGGAATTGGGAGCGGGCACGAAAAGGTAGTCACCGATCAGGGCGGCGAGAAGAGTCGTGGCGAGGCCGGAGAGCAGCCCGCCCCACCACGCCGCGGTCATCACCGCGGCGAGGAGGACAAGAAAAGGCGTTCTCGCGTCAGCACTCGAATCGACGAGAGCCTTGAGGCCCGCGGCCAGACCAAGAGCCAGAAGGGCGATGGCGTAGGCCCGGTGTCCCGCGAAGCGGCCGCGGCCCGGGCTTTCTTCGCGGGGCTCAGCCAAGAGCGCTCGATGGAACCCCACGCGGAGTCATCGTCCGATCAGGATCAGAACGCCCGCGGCCACGCCGAGAACGTTGAGGAGAATGCCCAGGGACGCGACCAGGGGGACGAAGGCCACGAAGTTCATGAGGATCAGCCAGATTCCAAGGAGCAACATGCCGATGTTCCTGGTCAGGGTTGGTTTCATTTCGAGTATCTCCTTGAATCAAGCCGTCCACTCCGACACCTGCACCAGTTGTTTGCCGAGGTTCTCTCCCCTCAGCATCCCGATGAAGGCGGAAGGCGCGTTCTCCAGACCCTGAGCCACGTCTTCGGGGTGCTTCAGCCTTCCCTGCTTCAGCCACTGCCCCATCCCCTGAAGCCCCTCGGAGAATCGCTGCTGGTAGTCGGAGACCAGAAAGCCCTGCACCCGGGCGCGCTTGACGACAAGTTGAGAGAGCCATCGTGGACCGGTCGAGGGCGTCTCCAGGTTGTACTGTGAGCTCTGCCCGCAGACGGAGACACGCGCGTTCACGTTGATGAGGCCGAAGACCGCATCGCTGATCGGGCCCCCCACGTTGTCGAAGTAGACATCGATGCCCCGGGGGCAAAGCCTTCGAAGCTCAGCGGTGTAGTCGGTGGTCGTCTTGTAGTTGAACGCGCCATCGAAACCGAGTTCCTGCACGAGGAACGCGACCTTGGCCTCGGACCCGGCGACGCCTATGACCTCACAGCCCATGATCCCGGCGATTTGTCCGGCGAGCATGCCGACCGCTCCAGCCGCGCCCGAAACCACCACGGTCTGGCCCGCTTTGGGATGGCAGATATCGAGCAGGCCGAAGTAGGCGGTGAGGCCGGGCATGCCCAGCACGCCGAGGGCGGTCTCGATCGGGGCTCCCCCCGCTTCGATGAGTCGCAAGTCATTCCCGTCGATAACCGCATACTGCTGCCACCCGAGCATGCCCTGCACCAGCGCACCCACGGCGAACCTCTGGTCCGCCGATTCGAGCACCCGGCCCACGGCGCCGCCCGGCATGATGTCGCCGATTGAGAGCGGCGGAGCATAAGACTCGGCTTCGCTCATCCGCCCCCGCATATAGGGGTCGACGGACAGGTAGATCGTCTGGACCAGAACCTGACCTCGGGACGGCCAGAGCATGGACGCTTCCGACAGCTGGAAATCGGACAGCTTGGGAAAGCCCACCGGCCGGGAGGCAAGCGCAATCTGGCGATTCACGGATGCCATCTAGTTGGACCTTGGGCGGCTTGGCGGCCTGCTGCCTCGGGGGCGGTCATTCATCGAATCTCCTTGGGCCTTTGCTGGCACGAGCGCAGGCAACCCTCGTGAAAGCAATATCCCGGCCACGCTTCGGTCTCTCTCCCTCTGACGACGGCGGGGCAAGTGCTGTCCCTGCCCGCATTTCGAAGAAGCCTCTTTGTAGATTGTTCGCACCCACCAAGAGGGGGGATGAAGACGGCCGCGCGGGAATCGCCTCGAGCGTTCAGAGCTGCGTCATCCCCTCCCGGAGGGCATAGCGCACCAGTCCGGCGGTCTCCTTGATGTGGAGCTTCTTCATGATTCTGGTCCGGTGGGACTCGGCCGTCTTTAGCCCGAGACTCAGGAACGCGGCGACCTCTCGCGTCTTCTTTCCCTCGGCGAGAAGCTGGAGCACCTGCCGTTCGCGCGAACTCAGGAGATCAGGTTGCACATCAGTCCGAGAGATGTAGGCCTCGACCACAACACGGGAAAGACCCGGGGGGAGATAGGTGCCGCCGTCGACCACGGTCCGAATCGCATCGATGAGTTCGCGGACCTCGAAGGACTTGAGAACGCAGGCTCTGAAGCCCGCCCGCAAAGCCTCGAGGTGGTGATTTTCATCCGTATCCATGGTGAGGAGCACCAGGCGGGTTTCGAGCGAAAGACGGCGGATTTCGCGAGCGGCGTCGATGCCGTTGAGGAGCGGCATGGCCCGATCGAGGACAGCGATCTCCGGTTTCAACTCCCGGACGAGCCGGACGGCCTCCAGGCCGTCGGCGGCCTCGCCCACGACCTCGAATCCTTCCAACTCCAGAAGCAGCTTGACGCCACGTCGAACGACCGCGTGATCGTCTGCGAGCACAACCCTGGTATTCATATTAGGTACTCCCGGCGATGGTTTAAGCAAGAGGCATGCCCCCGAAGCGGCGGTGGGCAAGATATCGGAGCAAACCTTCGGGCCATCGCGCGCGGGGGCACGAGGACGGGGCCTTGCTGAGAAACCCGATTAAGAACGCGCCATTTCAGGCACTTTCCGTCATTGCGAACGACCGTCGTTTTTCCGGGGAGTGAAGCAATCTCGCGGGCCTCGGCGAGGTCGCTTCAGGCCACACAGAAGGGCGGGGGCTTCGCGATGACGTTGTGGATTTCAGCGGGCCCTCGCGCGCGGGGGCATGGGTCTTGCTCGTTCACCACCAGTCCCATGGCACAACGATCTCTTAAGCGCATCCTTCTGGTGGAAGACGACCCGGACATTCAGGAAGTGACGAAGGTGCTCCTCTCGCACATCGAGGACTTCGATGTGCATGCCTGCGGGTCGGCCGCCGAAGGCCTCGAGGCCGCTCGGACCTTCGATCCGGACCTGATACTGCTCGACGTGATGATGCCCGGCCTCGACGGCCAGGGTGCTTTCGCCGCCTTCCGCGGGATGAAGGAAACCGCGACCACACCGGTGATCTTCATGACCGCCCGGGTCCGGCCCGGCGAAATCCTCGAGTATCGGCAACTCGGCTCCTTGGGCGTCATCCCCAAGCCGTTCGACCCCGACACCCTCGGCGCCACGATTCAGGGAATGTGGGACCGCCACCAGAACGCGAGCGCCAACCACGCGCGTCGCGAGGACCTTTTGGCCTTGCGCACGCTTTACGCGGCCGAGCTCCCCGAGAGACTGCGGCTGATCGAGGGGGCGGCGGCCTCCCTGCGACAGAACGGATGGGACAGAGAAATCGCGGAGTCTCTCTACGAAATTGCCCACCGGCTTGCGGGATCGGCGGCGATCTACGGATTTCCCTCGGTGAGCGCCGCCGCCTTGCGGGTGGTCACCTTCTCCCAGGAGCAGGGGAGCGGAGGGCAACGCACCGACCCGGGTCCGCTCCTGACCGTCGTCGAAGTCTTGTCTGACGCCATCCATGAGTCGATATCCGAACCCCAGCGGGGACGCCCGGTTTCCTAGGAGAACCCGGCGATCGGGGGCAGCGCCCCCACAGCCTTCTCGGCCCGGGCCTCCGCCACCGGCGCCCGGGAGGGTGCGTTCGGGGCGAGGCCCTTCGCCGCGTCGGGAAGGCTGGGGAGCCTTACGATGAACGAGGCGCCTGCCTGGCCTTCGCGGTTTCTCGCCTCCACCGTTCCTCCATGCAACTCAGCCAGGTGCCGGACGATGGCGAGACCGAGACCGAGACCGGCGTGCCCGCGCGTGGTTGAGGAATCGGCCTGTCGAAAGCGGCCGAAGATGTAGGGGAGAAACGCGGGATTGATCCCGGGACCGTCGTCGGTGACGGAAAGCTCGATGCAGGACTCTGAGCGCTGCGCCCGCACCTCCACTCGCCCGCCCACGGGGGCGAACTTGACGGCGTTCGAGAGCAGGTTCCAGAGCACCTGCCGGAGCCGGCCGTGGTCGCCCTGAACCTGTGCGGCCTCGGGGTCGATTTCGAGGTCGAGCCGAATGTTCTTGGCCAGGGCGGCCGGACGCACCGCGTCCGCGGCCGACTCGATCACGTCGACCAACCGCACCGCAGCGAAGACCATCCGGAATTGGCCGGTGACGATGCTCGACACGTCGAGCAGGTCGGCCACGAGCCGGCTCTGGGCCCGGGCATTGCGATCAATGGCCTCGACCGCTCGCGTCGCGATCAGAGGATCCAGGCCGGGCTGACCCAGGACATGCGACCAGGCGAGGATGGCGGAGAGCGGAGACCGCAGCT
This sequence comes from Vicinamibacteria bacterium, assembly GCA_016650185.1. Lineage (GTDB taxonomy): Bacteria > Acidobacteriota > Vicinamibacteria > Fen-336 > JAGNNV01 > JAGNNV01. The sequence goes on from JAENWE010000149.1 coordinate 8,020, forward strand.
CGTGCGACAGGGTGGCCAGAAACTCGTCTTTCAGACGGTTCGCCTCCACCGCGTCCCGACGCGCCCCCTGCTCCGCTACCAGCAACTCGCTCCTCTCCTTCTCGGCCTCCCGCAAGGATTGCTCGATCCGCTTGCGCTCCTCGATCTCCGCGCGTGCGATTCGGTTCCGCTCTTCCGCGGCCACCCGCGCGGCCTGTTCCCTCGAAAGCTCGATGCGTTCGGCCTCCCGGCGGGTCCGATCGGTCAGGTCGGTCACGATCATGCAGAAGACGGGCGCGCCCTCGAGGGGCAGAGCGGTGACCGAGACCTGAGTGAGCACGGAGTTTCGGCTTCTCTTGAAGACGATTTCGCCGCGACTCACTCCCTGGTGGGCGGCCTCCAACAAGGCGCTCAAGGACGCGGAAGCCCTTTCCTCCAGGAAGGCCGACAGGGGCGCGCCCAGAAGCGTTTCGAGGGGCACGCCCAGCAAGGCGGCCAGGAACGGGTTGCAGTAGAGCACTAGGCCGCGCTCGGACAGGGTCACAGCACCCTTCTGCATCTGTTCGACCATCAGCCGGTAGGTCTGATCGGCGCTCTTCAGGGTGAAGACCTGGTC
>JAENWE010000150.1 GCA_016650185.1 Vicinamibacteria bacterium
CGAGGATGTGATCATCTGCGAGGCTACCGACACGCTGGAGTCTGCGGTCCGGACCATGAAGGATCGGGGCTGTGGCTGTGTTCCCGTGGTGGACGACCGGAGCCGAGTGGTGGGCCTCGTCACCGATCGCGACGCTGTCATGTGCGCCCTGAGCCAAGGCAACCGCTTGCGCGATCTGCGGGTGGCGCAAGCCTGCACTCGAAACGTCATCTGCTGCGAGGCGGAGGACACCCTGGAGCGAGCGGAGATGGTGATGCGAGTCAACCAGGTTCGATGCCTGCCCGTGGTGGCGGATCGCCGCGTGCTGGTCGGGGTCATCTCCCTCACCGATCTGGCCCGGCACGTCGAATTCCTGGTCGGTGAGAGTGGAACAGGACTCAGCCCGCGTCGCATCGCCATCCTCCTGGCCGAAACGTCGGGAGTGCGCCGCGAGCCCCTGCCGCCCCGGCGGGAGCCCGGTCGGGAATCCTCGTCTCAGCCGATTATCGAGCCCTTCTTCCACGGATAGGAGCGGACGCCATGACCTCCCTAAAAGATCCCCCCAGGAACATTCTGGTTCCGATCGACTTCTCCGAGTCGTCTGAGAAGGCGGCCTCGGCGGCGGCGGCTTTGTCTCTCAAGACCGGCGCCACCGTCCACCTCCTTCATACCTATGTGATCCCGGTCGAATCCGTCGGTCTGGCCCTCGCCGTTTCCCAGCAGTACATCGTCCAGTTCGTGAAGGATTCCAAGGAGCAGCTTCTGGCCCTTTCGGCAAGGCACTGCGCGGGCGTGCCTCTGGGCCCGGTTCTGGTCGAAAGCGGCGACCCCAGGGAAGTGATCATCGAGAAGGCGAAGGAGTTGAACGCGGAGTTGATCGTGATGGGGACGCACGGTCGTCGCGGGCTGTCGCGGGCGCTCATGGGCAGCGTGGCTGAGAGCGTAGTCCGCACCGCCTACTGCTCCGTGCTCGTGGTTCGCTGATCCGCGTGAGCGGAGCAGAAGATAGGGTGACCATGGTCGCGACCGCCGGACTTTTCATAAACCGTGGTTAGAAGGGCCGTTCACCCCTTTCGTTCGCGGCGCGGATCGAAGCTGAAGGCGCGCGACATGGCCCGGTACGCCTCCTTGGCCGCTTCGGTGTCGGCGGGTGGCAAGCTCACGGCCAGAACGACGTAAAGATCGCCAGGAGGCTGGCCCGGTATCCCTTTTCCTTTGAGCCGCATCTGACGTCCGGCCGCCGATCCTTGAGGAATGGTGAGTTGAACTGGGCCGTCGGGAGTGAGCGTTTCCACTTTCGCGCCGAGGGCCGCTTCCCAAGGAGCGAGGTCCAAGCCGACAAAGACGTCACGGTCGTCGACCCGGAATCGCGGATGGGGATTGAAGCCGACCTCGAGGTAGAGATTGCCGGCCGGGCCCTTGCCGACGCCCGGGCCGCCCTGACCCGTAAGGCGCAGATGCTGCCCCGCTCGAATTCCCTTCGGGATACTCACGTCGAGTTGTCTTTCGTGCATGACCAGTTGGCCGTGGGCATCGTATGAAGGCATCCGAAGAGAGATGCTGCGCTGGGCCCCCCGGTAGGCGTCTTCCAGGTCGATCATCACTTTGGCGTGATGGTCTTCGCCCTGGGCGTGCATGTTCGACCGGCGCGTCGAGCCGCCCCGCGGCCTCCGGCCGAAGAAGGCCTCGAAGAAGTCGTTCGGGTCGCCGAATCCCTCGGTCTCGTCGCCGCCGCGGAACTCGAAGCCCGCATCCCATCCAGGGGCCGGCTTGAAGTCCTGTCCGGATTTCCACTGGCTGCCCATGCGATCGTAGAGCGCCCGTTTTTCGGGATCCTTCAGAACTTCATGAGCTTCGCCCAGCTCCTTGAAGCGAGCTTCGGCGTTCGCCTCCTTGCTGACATCGGGATGGTACTTGCGGGCGAGCCTTCGGTACGCCGCCTTGATCTGGTCAGGGGTGGCCGTTCTTTGGACCCCAAGGATCTCGTAATAGTCCTTGAATTTCATCGTTGTCCATACCGTATCAGAGCCGGACCGGCCCCTGGGCTCACCGGCCCGAAGCTCAGACGCCCGGCGAAAGAGGTTCGGGTTCCGCCTCCACCACGCTTCGCAGTTCCTTCTGGCAAATCCTGATCACGGCAAGGAGGAAAGCCACCACCAGGGGGCCGGCCACGAGGCCAATCGGCCCAAACGTGGCGATGCCCCCCAACAAGGCGAAAAAGATGACGCCGGTGTTCACCTCCAGCCGTCCTCTCATCAGATAGGGCTTGACGAAGTTGTCGATCGTTGACACGACGCCCACGCCCCAGATGACGAGGAACAACGCGGCGGTTGGGCGCCCGCCGAAGAAGAGGAGGGTTGAAGCCAGGACGGAGATCGAGCCCGCTCCCACCACGGGGATGAAGGCGCCGATGAAGGTGAACGCCGCCAAGAGGAGCGCATGCGGCGCCCCCGCTATCCAGTAGCCCAGCAGGGCCACAGCAGTCTGGGTCAGTGCTGTCCCCACCGAGCCCGCGAGGACCGCCACCGACACATCGCGGAAGTCCCTTAGAAGTTCGCCCATCTGCTCGTCGGTGAGCGGGCTTACATGCTTGAGCCAGACGACCAGAGAAGGACCGTCAACCAGCAGGAAGAAGAAACCCACCAGCATCATTGTGATCTGAAAGACGATGCTTCCCGTGGCGAGAAACAAGTGGCCGGCGCCGCCCAGAACCTTCCCGGTCAGACTCCGGACCAATTCTTCAACCTGCTGCTGGCCCCGGGGGAGATAGTCGATGGCCCGACGAGCCAGGTCGGGCAGGGGCGGGGGCAGATCGTCCAAGACTCCGTTCAGGCCTTCGGCCTGGAAGGTGGCCCGGATCGGCCGGAACGCGTCATCCGCCTGCTGGGCCACCGCGAGGACCATGGCGACCACCGGGAGGACCAGCGCGAAGACCACGGCGGTCACGAAGAGCCCCGCCGTTATCATCCTTCTTTGTTTGAGCCTCCGCGCCAGTCGCTCGAACCAGGGAGAAAATGCGGAAGCCAGGACCGCGGCCATGAGCAGCGCTTCGGCGAAGGGCAGCGCCACGTAGAGGGTCAAAACCACGGCCAGCACCGCCATGCCGATCAGCACCCTGCGGCCGAGCTCAGTCACGTTGAGTTTTCCTTTGCGGGCTCACCCCGTCAGACTAACAGTTCGACGGGAGCAAGCGGAACGCGAACCGGAGGGGGACGCCTTGGGCTCCGGCCGCCGCCCATCGACAAGATGCGTGCTGGCCTCTTGGGTGACGGCTATCGGACCAGGCGGCTGATCATGAAATAGACGCGCGCCCGGCCCCCCTGGCCCACGCTGACTCCGGCGAAAAGCGGCCCGAGCAGCGTATCCGCGGTCATGCCGGCGCTGGCGCTGGCCTTGATCCGAGCACTCGACGGCCGGTCGAAGACGCCGCCCGCCTCCGCCAGACCAACGACATAGAGGCGGCCGCCGAGAAGTTTCGGAAGGCGGCCGATCGGAAACCTGTAGGAGAGGCTCCCGAGCAGATACTTCGGGCCCCGAAAAGCGTGGGTCGGGAAAGCCCCGAGCCGGAAGGGCCCGCCCAGGCTGAACTGATAAAGGACCGGCGCCTTGCCGCCGAAGATCATGCCCCCGTCAATAGTGGCGCTCAAGATCCGGTTTGAACCGACGGGCCGAGCGGCGCGAATCGAACCCTCCACCGCTCCGAAACGGCGGGGCGAGTCGGGGGCGGCCAGGAACCACTGCGCGGAGGAGACGAGGCGCAGGCCTCGGCTCGGGAGGTAGGCGGCGTCCTGACCGTCGTAGTCGAATCTCGCCCGCAGCGTCTGCTCGCCGCCCGTGCTTCGCGGAAGAAGTGGATCACCGACCCGAGTGATGTTCCTGACGTAGGCGACGTCGTAACCAAGGCGAAACCGGGTGCGGTCATCCGAGTTCCATCCGAGGTCGAGACCCGCGCCCGCGCGCTGCCGTCCGTAGATCGCCACCAGATCTCCGGAGGTGTAGAGATTCTCGCTGGTGCGGGCGTAGCTCGCGCGAGGGGCCAGGAAGGCGCCGCCGCGGATCGGTCGGTCCCCGCCGAGGGGCTGATAGAACTCGGTGGCGAAGGCCAGAGTGGATCCGAGCGAGGTGTCGATCCGCCACTCGGAGCCGAGGCCGGTGACATCCATCAAGGTGACCCGGGAACCGAGGTTCAGGCTGATGTCCTTGTTCTCGTTGTTGACCTCGAGGGCGAAGCGGACGAAGGGCGGGCCATAGGACTTGTCCTTGATGTCCACTCCGAGACCCGTGCTGTCGCCCGAATCCAGACGCCCATAGGTGGCGCCCGAGTATCGGCCGAGGCCGATGATGTGATTGAGGTCCTCCTCGACCGCCGGAGGATTCGGCGGTCGGCCGATATGCCGGCTCAACTGCTGGGCGATCTGCGCGCCCGCGCCATCCGAGACGCCCTTGACTTCAACGAAGGTCACAGGAGTGACCCTCGGTTGCTTTCGGGCCTGGAGGTTGGACTGATACTTCGTCCATGAGGCTTCGTCGAGCGCGTAGCGCAGCAAGGCGTCTTTGTGGCCTTCGGTCGCCTTGTACCCGAGTGCCACGAACTCGTCACTCTTTCGGAAGTCGGCCCCGCTCAGCTCGCCGAGGTCGGGCACGATCACCACATCGGCCAAGCTCAGTTTGGTCCTTTCGAGGCTCTGCATCATCAGGGAGATCGAGCGATTCGCGATGCCGGCGATCGTTTCCGAGGTCTTTTCCTCGGCCCTCGGTCCCACCCGGACCGCGATCACCACGTCGGCGCCCATCGCCTTGGCCACGTCCACCGGGACGTTGTTGAGGATTCCCCCGTCCGCGAACAGACGCCCGTTCAATCGGACCGGATCGTACGTGCCGGGCCGGGCCATGGAGGCGCGAATGGCCGGGGCGATCGGACCGGAATCGAACACCACCGCCTCTCCCTTTTCGAGATCCGTGGCCACGCAGCGGAAGGGAATGGGCAGATCGTCGAAGTCAAGAACTCCGGAGTAGGGAAGCATGATCCGGCTGATGAGAAGGCTCAACTGGTGGCCCGGGTTCAGGCCGCTCTGGAGGCGGAAGCCATGGCGGAGGCCCGCCTCCAACTTGATCGAATAGTCGAAGTCGTCCTCTTTCCGGCGGAAGGAGCGCAAAGGGTAGGGAAGGTCGGGTCGCAGAATGGTGTCCCAATCCGCGTTTCGAAGCAGAGTCTTGATGGCGTCGGCGGACATCCCGGCGGCATAGGCGCCGCCCAGCAAAGCGCCGGTGCTGTTGCCCGCGATCCGATCGACCGGAATGTGATGTTCTTCCAGCCATTGGAGAACGCCGGCATGGGCCATCCCTCGCGCCGACCCGCCGCCGAGGGCGACTCCAACCAAGGGCCGCGACGGCGGCGCGTCGTGGCCCTGGGCGGAAGCGGGCCGCGAACCGGTCGCGCCGATGAGAGCGGCGAGGGCCAGGGCCATCTGACCCCGGAGATGGCGGGGGAGAGGCGTCCGTCGAAGGCGCTGATCAGTCGTCTGCATCGCTTTTTCACCACGCCCCCGTGCGATGTCTCACGGGACCGCCGGATCGAAAGGGTCCTCTCTCTCTTCACTCGTTTTCGATTCTATGCCCCCGGCCCTCTCGCCTGCCCGCTACAGGGCGCGAACAAGTGTCGGAAGCGAAACGGGACCTGTAGGA
>JAENWE010000151.1 GCA_016650185.1 Vicinamibacteria bacterium
AGATTTTTCGCCAGATCAAGGCGCCGAACCGCAGTAATACCCTGGAGTATTTCAAGGTTTGGCAACGCAGAGATGGCGGAAAAGATCCGCTTTCGACGCGGAGGGACTTTCGCCACGGGCTGCTAGGGCTTGTTGGTCCCAGCCCGGCCGTAGCGATCTTCCAGCCGAACCACATCGTCGAGTTCGGGCGTGGAGACCTCGACCAGGTCCACGTCGGTGACTCCGGTCATCCGGTGGACCGTGCCCGGCACGATGTGGAAGATATCGCCGGGCGTCATTTCCGCCTTCTTCAGCGTCGATGGATCGTCCTTCGAGCCTGTTTCGAAGAGCAGCGTGCCGGATTGAACCATGATGGTCTCGTCCTTCACGTTGTGATACTGGAGAGACAGGCTCTCGCCGGCCTTGATGTGCAGGAGCTTTCCCACGTACCTCTCGGTGCGGGCCCACCAGATCTCGTGGCCCCAGGGCTTGTCGATGCGCTTCGCGTCTTCCTTCACGGATGGCCCTCGTAGTTCGTTGTTTCGCGTGTCCGATTGTGCCGCTTCAAAATCTCCCGACCCATCATCTCCCCTCCTGCACGCTCAAGAGCGTGGCCGCGAACGACTCAGCGGTCAGCGAATCAGACTTCGAGGCCAGTGCCACCGCCCTCTCGAGATGGTCGGTTCGGGACGCGGCCAGCACGTGGCGAATCTGCCGGAGGGACGACGGCGCCATCGAGAGTTCACGATAGCCGAGGCCGACCAGCAGTAAGGCGCCTTCGCGACTGGCCGCCATCTCACCGCACACCGAGAGAGGGACCGTCGCCTCGCGGGCGGCGCTCACCATGCCGCCGAGCAGGCGAACCACGCCTGGATGAAACGGCGCGTAGAGATGGCCCACCCGGGGATCCGCGCGATCGACGGCCAGGGTGTACTGGATCAGATCGTTCGTGCCCACGCACAAGTAGTCGAACGTTCTCCCCAAAGACTCCGCCACCAGCGCGGCGGAGGGAATCTCGATCATGGCGCCGAGGGGTGGTCGACGAAAGGCCCGACCGGCCCGCTGCAACTCGCCTTCCAGCTCTTCGATCAGACTGAGGATCTCGACCGCCTCACCCACTCCGCCCACAAAGGGGAAGAGGATCCGGATCGCTACTTCGTCGGCCGCGCGCAGCAGGGCGCGAAGCTGCGTTCGGAAATAGTCGCCAGCTCTCGACAACAGGCGGAACGCGCGCAGACCGAGAGCGGGATTGGGGCTCGAAGGGCTCGCCGGAGCCAGATCCTCGGGCCCAAGATCGAACGTCCTCACGGTCAAGGGATGGGGCGCGACGGCCAGGGCCAGCGTTCGATAGATCTCGAGTTGAGCATCCTCGCTCGGCGCTCGGCCCTGGCGGGAGAGGAGATATTCCGATCGGAACAAGCCCACCCCCATGGCTCCCGACTCGCGAACCGCCTCGATATCGGAGGGAAATTCGATGTTGGCGCGGAGGATGATTTCGTCGCCATCGCCGGTGCGCGCCGGCCCCTCCGGCGGCCCGGTCCTCGTCGACTCGCGAACCGGCTCCACCCGGGTCTGGGGCGGCGGATTCGTCTCGATGAAGCCCTGGTCGCCATCCACCAGAACGAGCGCTTCGCTCGGCACCTGAGTGGTGGCGGTCCGCACCCCGAGCACGCAGGGGATGGATCGCGACCTCGCCAGAATGGCCATGTGATGGGTCGGCGATCCGTGGTCGGCCACCAGAGCGCCCACCAAGGACCAGTCGATCTCCGCGGCCTCGGATGGCTTGAGGTCTTCGCAGACGAGAACGACTTTTTGGCCGCGGGGCAGGACCAGATCGCCCTTCGTCCCCCCCAGGAGCGCCAACACGCGGTCCAGCACATCGTCGAGATCGTGGGACCGCTCGGCAATCACGCTGGAGGCGCGCGCGAAAAGACGTCGTAACTCGTCGCAGACGATGGAGAGGGCCCACTCCGCGCCGATGAGCCTCTCTTCGATCAAGGTCAGACTGCGACCCGCGAACAGCGGATCCTGAAGCATCAGGATCTGGGCGTCGAACAGATAGGCATGGGCCTCTCCGGCTTCATGGGAGAGCCGGGCGCGAAGGTCGGCGAGCTCGCTCTGGGCCCCGCGGAACGCGGTTTGAAGCCGCTCCCTCTCCGCGGACACGGCCCGTTGATCAAGGCTGCGAAACGGGACTTGCCGCTCGGCGCGTCGAAACACGAACGCCTTTCCCAGCACCTGGCCGGGGGCGATGGCAAAGCCGGACAGCTTCAACTCCTGGGAGCCTCGCCAAAACCCGCCGCGACGAGCGCGGCCAGAGAGCGCACCGCCTCTTTCTCGTCAGGGCCCGATGCCTGAATCTGAAGACTGGACCCACACGGCGCCGCCAGAAGGAGTAAACCAAGGATGGACTTGCCGTCCATCTGCTTGTCCTTGAGGCACACGGTGATCTGAGCGTCGAACCGCGAGGCTTCGGCGACGAACTTCGCCGCCGCCCGCGCATGGAAGCCCAGAGAGTTCACCACGCGGACAGTTTTTCGCTTCACCGTTTGGGGGAACCGAGTAAGTGCCCGGCCACTTGAACGCTCTCCCGTCCCTGCACGCAAACGAGCCGGGCCACTTCGGCGAGAGGCTTGGTCCGAATCTGGCACGCCTTGATCAGCATCGGAAGATTCACACCCGTGACCACCTCCACCCCATCCCCTGCGAAGGGCAGGACAAGATTCGTGGGCGTCCCGCCGAACATGTCCGTGAGGACCAGGACATTCTTCCGGCCGCAAAGCGCCAGGGCCTTTCCGATGTGGCCCTTGGCCACGTCCGCGTCGACCTCCCAGTCGATCGAGAGAGCCTCCACCCTCTCTTGGTCGCCCACGATCATCTCCAGGGCGTTCACCAGTTCCTTGGCCACGTCTCCGTGGGTCACCACGAGAATTCCGATCATTTTTGCTTGATATCCCGATGACGCAGGCGGATGGTCACGCCCTCGATCTCAGCCAGTTCATCCGCCACTTGGCGGGCGATCATGACAGAACGATGCCGGCCCCCCGTGCAGCCGATGGCAATGGTCAGGTAGGCCTTGCCTTCCTCGACGTACTTCGGTACGACAAAACTGAGGAAGGCCAAAAGCTTCGATTGAAACTCGACGGTCCCGGGAGCTCGCTTGAGGAAGCGAACGACCTTCGGGTCCAGGCCGGTGAGTCGACGCAACCGGGGATCGAAGTGCGGATTCTTCAAGAAGCGAACATCGAAGACCAGATCGGCCTCCGTGGGAAGCCCGAGCTTGAAGCCAAACGACAGCACCGTGAGCACCAGACCATGGTCTCCCATCCCGTCGTCGAAGTGCTCCTGAATGTAACCCCTCAGTTGGTGAACGCTCAGGCTGGAGGTGTCGAGGATCAGATCCGCGAGACGGCGAACCGAGGTGAGCGCCTGCCGCTCCTCGCGAAGGCCCTGGCGGACCGGCTGATGGGGGGCGAGGGGATGGGCCCTTCGAGTCTCGGAGAACCGGCGGATCAGGGCCGGATCGGAGGCCTCCAGAAAGATAAGGCTGATCTTGAGGGACTGGCGCTTCAACTTCTCGAAAGCCCGCCCGAAATGGGCCACGAAGCCGGGCTCACGCATATCGACCACCAGGCCGGCGCGCGGGATGGCCGACGACTTCAAGAAATCTACGAAGTCGGGGAGCAGCTTGGTGGGGAGATTGTCGACGCAGAAGAAGCCGAGGTCCTCAAGCGCGTTGGCGGCGTGCGACTTGCCCGAACCCGAAAGCCCGGAGATGAGTACGATCTCCGCCTGACGTTTGGACACAGCGCGGGGGGCCTTCATCCCTGACCCCTCCGGCCGGGAATCTCCTGGGTTTCCACTCGGCTCAAGAGGGTGGCGGTGGCGTCGTGACCACGGGCGCGCAGAAGCAAGTTCTTCGCCGCAAGTTCGACGAGCAGGGCCACGTTTCGTCCCGGCGCCACCGGCAGACGGAGAAGGGGCAGCTCCACATCCAGAATCGTTTCCGTCTCGCGATTGAGGCCGAGGCGGTCGTAGGCCTTTCTCGGGTTCCATTTCTCCAGGCGGACCACAAGATCGATGGCCTGCTCCGGACTGACCGCCGAGACCCCGTACAGATCCTGGATATTGAGGATTCCCAGACCGCGGATCTCCATATGGTCGCGGGTCGGCTGGGGCGAGGCGCCCAGGATTCCCAGGGAGTGGGTCCTAATGTCGACGGCGTCATCCGACACCAACCGGTGTCCCCGGTCCACCAGTTCCAGGCCGCATTCGGATTTCCCGATCCCGCTCGCGCCTCGAATGAAAACGCCGACACCCAGGACATCGATGAGGACGCCGTGGAGCCGCGCGGTGCGGGCCAGCCGGTCCTCCAGAAATTCGGTCAGCCGCCTGATGAAGAAGGTGGAATCGAGGGCGGTCGCGAGGAGAGGTATTCCGCGCGCGTCCGCTTCTCTCTTGAGCTCGGGAGGACTATCGAGACCGCGGGTCACCACCACGCAGCAAAGCTTCCCCGCCATGAGCCGGTGGAGGACGGCCGCGCGCTTCTTGACCGGAAGAGTCCGCAGATAGGACGATTCGCTGCCTCCCAGGATCTGCACCCGGCCCGGGTTCAAGTAGCGGGTGAAGCCGGTGAGAGCAAGTCCCGGCCTCTGTACCCGGGACCGGTCGATCAGGTTATTGAGCCCGGACCTTCCGGCCAGGAGGTGCAACCCCATGGGCGAGGCATCCTCGCTCAGGAGAGCCACCACGGGAACGCGAGAAGGAGCGGGCTTTTTCATCGCGGCCGGCCCTTTCGTTCGGAGGAGGAGGGAATCCGCATCTCCTCGCGGTACTTCGCCACCGTGCGGCGAGCGATGGTGGTGCCCTGATACGAGAGGATCTGGCCGATCTGGGCGTCGGAGAGGGGCTTGCCCGGGGTCTCGGCGTCAATGAGATTGCGGATCTTCTCCTTGATGGCCACCGAACTGACCGCTTCCCCCGAATCTCCCTTGAGGCCCGAATGGAAGAAGTACTTGAGGGGTAGGACGCCCTGGGGCGTATGGGCGTGCTTGTTCTGCACAATGCGGGAGACCGTCGACTCATGCATGGAGATGTCGTCGGCCACGTCCCTCAGGACCATGGGCTTCAAGGCAGAGACTCCCGATTCGAAGAAGGCTTCCTGACGCTTCAGAATCGAGTCCGCCACCTTGTACAGGGTTCTCTGCCGCTGGTCCACGCTCTTGATCAGGAACAGGGCGCTCCGCATCTTGTCGCGCACGTATGTCTTGGCCTCGTCGTCAGCGGTGGAGCCCGCAGAGAGGAACTTCCGATAGCTCGACGAAATGCGCAGGCGCGGGAGGGAGTCGTCGTTCAGCTCGACCACGAACACTCCGTCCTTCTTGTAGATCATGACGTCCGGCACCACGTAGGAGGGAGGCTTGGCGGACAAGGTGCTGCCGGGGCGGGGATCCAGGCTCTCGATCAGGTCGAGCCAGTCCAGCACGTCAACCTCCGGCTTTTGGAGCGCGCGCACCAGGCCCGCCACGTCGCGCATCTCCAGCGCCCGCATGTGGGACTCCACGATGGTCACCGCGGGGGTGTCGCCGAAGCCGAAAAAGCGAAGCTGAATGAGAAGGCACTCGCGAAGATCTCGAGCTCCTACCCCGGCCGGGTCAAAGGTCTGCACGAGGTCGAGCCCGCGCTCGGCATCGGCTCGGCAGGCTTCGGGATCAAGGCCCATGGCCGCGCAGACCTCGTCGAGGGTGGTCGGGACAATGCGCCCACAGGAGGTGTGATCGTTCAGCTCGCAGGCCGGATCGTGGGTCCGCAGGTACCCGTCATCGTCCAGGTTCTGGATGATGCCTTCCCCGATGTCACGCACCCGGCCGGGCGCGGCGTCGTGCCGGAGCTGGGCCAGAAGATGGTCTCGTAGATCGATGGTGGTCGAAAGCCGGTTCTCGATCGAGTATTCGGAGTCGGGATCGCTTTGCGCCATATTGCGCACGCCCGTCTCGTCCATTACGTTCTCAAAGAGCTTGTCGATGTCGCTGTCCTGGAGTCCGGTCTGTTCCTTGGGCGAAAGATCGACCGGGGACTCAAGCCCCGCCTCAAGAGCGGGGGCCTCACCCGCCGTCCCTTCGGTGAGCTCCGCATCGAACTCGGCCTCGGCGCCGGCGGAGCCATCGCTCCCATCTCCATCGGTCTCCGGAGTAGGCCCGGTGGGCTCATCTTCGGGGATCTCCTCCAGCATCGGATTCTCCACCATCTCCTGGTTGATGACGTCGGCCAGTTCGAGGGTGGTGAGAGGCAGGAGCTTGATCGCCTGCTGCATGGCCGGGGTCAGAACCAGCCGCTGGGACATCTTGTGCGACAGAGACAGCCGCTGCTGAAGCGCCATGGCTAAGCCTCAGCCTCGGGCAGCATCAAGTCGAAGTCATCGCCGAGGTACACGCGACGGACCTCGGGGTCGGTGGCGAGCGCTCTGGGCGTGCCCGCGCGGAAGACCTCACCCTCGCGAATGATGTAAGCCCGGTCGGTGATTCGCAGGGTTTCACGGACGTTGTGGTCGGTGATGAGGATGCCGAGTCCTCGTTTCTTCAAGTAGGCGATGATTCTCTGGATGTCGGCCACCGCGATCGGGTCGATACCGGCGAACGGTTCATCGAGAAGAATGAACAGAGGCGAGGCGGCGAGGGCGCGGCAAATCTCCAGGCGACGTCTCTCGCCCCCGGAAAGAGTGTCCGCCCTCTGCTGGGACAGGGCCGAAATGCCGAGCTCTCCAAGGAGTTCGGCCGCCCGGGTCTTCTGCTCGCGCAGCGTGTAACCCAGCGTTTCAAGCACCGCGAGCACATTCTCCTCGGTGGTCAGTTTCCGGTAGACGCTCGTCTCCTGCGGGAGGTATCCGATCCCAGCCCGCGCCCTCAGGTACATCGGCAGAGAGGTGATGTCATCTCCACCCAGAAACACGGAACCGGAGCGAGGCTTCGTCAACCCCACGACCATATAGAACGTCGTGGTCTTGCCCGCGCCGTTCGGACCCAACAGTCCCACCACCTCGCCGGTGGAGATCTGGATGTCCACATCCTTCACCACCACACGGGCGCCGTAGGCCTTGGTGAGGCCTTCGCCGCGGAGCGTGATCTGGGGCCCTTGTGCGCTCAAGGTTGCTTGATCTTTCTTTGCAGCACGGTTTCGGTGCGCCCTTCTTCTCCCACCACTTCGACCTGATCCCCGGACGTGAAAAACGTCACGGACCTGCCTTGAACCCTTCGTCCCTGGTCTTCCAGTTTGACCGGGGTTCCCTCAATCTCCACCCGACCGTCCGCGGGGGTGTAGCGCATATGCGTCCCCTCGGCGGTTCGATCCTTGGACTTGAGAGTCACCAGTCCGCCCTGCGCCTCCAGGGTGCGAATGGCGAACGCTCCCGGAGGAGCGAGGCCCACCTGGATCTGTGGCGCCCTGGTTTCGAAGTCCTGCTGGCGCACCGACGCGGCCCCATTGAACGAGAAGGTGCGGTCCTGGGGTGTATAGGTCATCTTGTCCGCCCGGGCCGCGAGCCCCGCACCGGCGGCCCCGCCCGCTACAAGAACCTCGACGTCGGTTTCGGCGGTTATCCTCGGGCCCACGGGCGTTTCCAGCGTCTCAATGTTGAGAGCGCGCAGTTCGTCCGCGCCCGCCCGGAAGACCACACGGTTCAGATACTGCGTGAGTTTCTTCGGCGCGTCGTAAATCACCTGCCGGCTGGTGGCCAGAAGGTCAGAACCTGCCTCGCCAAAGGGCGCCCCCGGGAGACCGCCTTTCTGGGTATGCCTCACCCCTCCGAGGGCTCTGAAGGAGCCGGTCAAAGTGTCGATCTCGATGGAGGAGGAAAGCAGCGACATTTTGGCCAGAGAGTCATCGAAGGTGATACCCCCGGACACCACCATCCGGCCGGTCTTCTCCGCGAACTCGGCCTTGCTTCCCTTGCCCACCTGGTTCTTCCTTTCGAAAACGACGTTCTCGCTGAAGGTAATCGTCTCCGCCTCTCCCGTTTCGGGAACCAGTTTGGCGAAGAAGTAAGTGGCGGAGATCGACCTCGGGTCACCCCCGCCCCGGACCATCGGAACAAACCGGACGCTGGTGTTGAAGTTGCCCTGGTATTCCTTCAGTTTCCCGGCGGGTCCGAACTTGAAGATGAGCGCATCGGCCCGGATCTCACGACGCTCGCGCAGATCCTTGGGTCCAGGATCCACAATCATGACCGCCTCCGGCCCCGC
>JAENWE010000152.1 GCA_016650185.1 Vicinamibacteria bacterium
GCCTCGGTGCGGCCGCGGGAATAGAACTGCTCGACCCACAGGCACGGCTCCACGCCGAACAGCCAGATGTCGAACGCCCGCAGGGAGCCGTGGATGTCGCCTGGATTCAGGAAGCCGATGGTGTCGTGGAGGTTCGTGTAGATGAGGATGCACAGAAAAAACGGAAGCATCTCTCGAAGCATGAACAGGGCCGACGCCGGTGCGGGCTTGCGCCGCACGGCGAGATAGAGAACCACGACGCAGAGAATGGCGACGCCCATACGCAGCACGCCGCCCGCAAATTTCGGCCCGATGGCCCCCGATTCAGGCGCGAAGTAGTGGGCGACGCCGGTGAGCCAGGTGGTGGGAAGGAGGAACAGAACGGCGATCGCCTCTTCGGGTCGCATCCCGAAAAAGATCCGCCCGAGCGCCGCTCCCGGCTGTAGGACGCGAGGAGACGTCACAGCAGGGCGTCACGATGCTCACCGAATACTCCCCGCAGGCAGGTGGCGATTTCACCGACGGTGGCCCAGGCGAGGACGGCCTCGATGATGGAAGGCATGACGTTCGCGTCGGATCGCGCAGCGCTCGTGAGATTCCGCATGGCCGTGGTCCACGCCTTGCCATCGCGCCGCGCCCGGAGCGCGCGAAGTCGATCCACCTGATCGCGCTCCAGACCCGGGTCGACCCGCAGAAGATCCGTTCGCGGCGTTTCGTTTTCCTCAACAAACCGATTGACCCCGACGATCACGGTGTCTCCGGTCTCAAGGCCTCGCTGGAAACGATAGGCCGAGTCCTCGATTTCGCGTTGGATCTCTCCGCGCTCGATGGCGCGAAGAGCGCCCCCCCGCGCCTCGATGCCATCCAGCAGGCGGGTGGCCTCGGCTTCGATCTCGTCGGTGGCCGCCTCCACCGCGAACGACCCGCCGAGCGGATCGACCATGTCGGCCACCCCGGTTTCGTGAGCCAGAACCTGCTGAGTGCGCAGGGCGAGCTTGGCCGCGGCCGCGGTGGGCAGGGCCAGGGCTTCGTCCATCGAATTCGTATGCAGGCTCTGACAGCCGCCCATGACCGCGGCCAGGGCCTGAATGGTCACCCGCACGATGTTGTTTTCGGGCTGCTGCGCGGTGAGGGTGACGCCCCCGGTCTGAACGTGGAATCGCAGATGCTGGGCCTTCGGATTCGTGACCCCGAAACGATTCTTCATCAATGTGGCCCACAGCCTTCGCGCGGCCCGAAACTTCGCGACCTCCTCGATGAAGTCCGAGTGACAGGCGAAAAAGAACGACAACCGCTCGCCGAAGAGATTCGGGTCGAGCCCGCGCTCTTTCGCCGCGCGCACGTACTCCAGCGCGTGCGCGAAGGTGAACGCAAGCTCCTGGGGCGCGGTCGACCCCGCTTCCCGAATGTGGTAGCCGGAGATCGAGATGGTGTTCCATTTCGGCACGTTCTCATGGCAGTAGGCGAAGAGGTCGGTCACCAGGCGAAGCGAAGGATCGGGGGGGTAGATGTACGTCCCCCGGGCCACATACTCTTTGAGGATGTCGTTTTGAACCGTGCCGGAGAGCGCCGTTTCCGGAATGCCCCGGCGTCGAGCCACCGCGATGTAGAGGGCGAGAAGAATGGTCGCAGTCGAGTTGATGGTCATCGACGTCGAGACCTGATCGAGGGGGACGGAATCAAACAGCGTGTCCATGTCCTCCAGCGAGTCGATGGCGACTCCCACCCGCCCGACCTCTCCCATGGCGTGCGGATCGTCCGAGTCGTAACCGATCTGAGTGGGGAGATCGAAGGCTACGGACAGACCCATGGTTCCCTGGGCCAGAAGGTACCGATACCGCTCGTTCGACTCGCGCGCGGTTCCGAAGCCTGCGTACTGGCGCATGGTCCAAAAACGAGAGCGATATCCGCCTTCATGCAGGCCGCGGGTGAATGGGAACTGACCTGGGGGGGTCAGGGCATGGGCCAGGGCGGTGGTCGAAGCCGGGCGTGGAAGTCCCGAGGGTGATGTGAATTGGCTCTTCCGGTCCGTCTTTTTGACTTTGGGCATGAATTCTCTGGCGCGCCAGGGAGAATCCTATTCCACCGGCCATTTCCTTACGTATGATCCCATCCTCACCCACCTACTGGAGAACCTCCGATGCACGATCCCGCAATGTCCGCCTTCATCCAGCTCATCCTGCGCTGGTTTCATATTTTCGCCGCGGTGATCTGGGTCGGACACCTGTATTTCTTCAACTTCGTGAATGTGCCCTTTCAGGCGGCCCTCGACAAAGAGTTGAAGCCCAAGGTGAATCCCGCCTTGTTGCTTCGCGCGTTGTGGTGGTTCCGCTGGGGCGCGATGTGGACATTCCTCATCGGCTGGTTCCTCTTCTCGATCACCTACCTCATGGGTGGCAATCTCTATGACCCGGACGGCGGCTTCTCTCGCCGAGGGCTTTGGA
>JAENWE010000153.1 GCA_016650185.1 Vicinamibacteria bacterium
GAACCGGCACGATGAACCAGCCCCGATGGAGAAGCCGGAGCGGGGATCGCAGAAACGAGGCCATCCCGGCACGGTTTGCGAAGGCGCTCTCGTCGATCCGGACGTCGAGGCCGGGAGCCGGCGCCAGTGGCACGCGCTCGATGTCCGACGCCTCCACCACGGCGCCTTCGAGGAGAAGGGCCTTGGGGCCATCGCTGAACGAGAGCATTGAGCCCATGCGGCGCGCCATGGCCTGGGCGTACCAGAGCGGCCGCTCCTTGATGACCTGCATGGCTCGACGATAACGATCATGGTCGCGAGCGATTCCGTCCGGCTCGGCCCACCAAAGCAGATAATCGGGCCGACCGTAGCGCTCTGCCTCTTCGGCCATCACCTGCTTGTCCCAAACTCGTGCCCCATACTCGCGGCCGCCCGCATCCGCCACCCCCTGCCAGAGCGTGATCCCTCCGTTGATGCTGACCGGGACGAACTCACCAAAGACCATCCAATTGCGAAGCGAAATCGGGGCCACCACGAACAGGGAGACCAGAGCCACCAGACTCGATAGAACCAGCGCCCGCTTGTTCCGACCCAAGAGAAAGAACAAGACCACGGCCGTGAACGGACCAAGCAGAACTACGTTCGGTCGGAGCCAGACCCCGACCCCGATCAACACGCCCATGGCGGAGCACCGCAGCGCCTGAGTGCGATAGGACGAGGGGACCGTAACCGCCGGCCACACCACCGTGAAGGCCATCAGGAGCGGAATCGAAGCTACCGCATCGGCCAGAATCAGATTGGATGTGGCCGCGATGTGTGGGGAGACCGCCGCCAGAAAGCCAGCCAGAACTCCCGTAAGAAGGCCGCCCAGGCGATAGGCGAAGCCGAACACGAGAAGGACGGCGACGGAGGTCAAAACGTCCTGAACCGCCGCCACAATCGGAAAACTGCGGCCGAACGTCGCATAGATCGAGGCCAGGAACATGGCGTAGCCCGGCGGACGCGACGCAAGGCCGGTGCGCGCCTTGTCCCAGACCGTGGGAAAAAGGATCCCGTCTCCCTGGAGAATCGAGAGCGCCGACTCGTCGTAGCGGCGCGCCATCCGGGTGCCGTCCTGCTCCGCAGTGTAGAGAAGCGCGACGCCGTCCGAGAGATAGAGACCGCGCACCAGCAAAGCCAGAACGAACAACAACGCAGAGGCGATGGCCACGCGAACGCGCAGGGTCACGCGCTGGCTCCCGGGGCTGCAAGCGGGGCCAGGGTTTTTTCGAGCACCGAATCAAGCGGCTCGAGCTTCGCTCCAACCAGTTTCTCGACCTCCCCGGGGTCAGAAACCTCGTCACAAAGGAGGCAGGCCATGTCGTGGGGTCTCAAGCCGAAGTATCCGGAGTGCCGCGACTGAGCGAGCGCTTCTCGGACCGACCGCTGCTGTATCTGCATGGGCCGGCCCAGCAAAGAAGCGATCCGGCCGATCAGAGCCCGATACGAAATGATCTCAGGTCCCACCAGGTCGACGACCTGGGCTTTGGTGTCGCTCGGATCAAGGGCGCCCAGAATGGCGCGCACCGTGTCGCTGATCGAGATCGGCTGGAGCCGATACTCCCCATCCCCGGGAATTTCGATGACGGGGCTCGCGGCCAGGCGGCCGATGAGAGGGGTCAAGAATCCGTCGCCCGCGCCGAAAATGTAGGAAGGCCGAAACACGGTCGTGGCGAGGCCGCTGCGAAGGAGCGCGACCTCCCCGGCCATCTTGGCCAGGAAGTAGGGGTTCGTGCAATGCGGATTCATTCCGTAGTGGGCGATGCCAAGACCGCTGAGGAAGATGACTCTGGGAACGCCGGCCGCTCGACAGGCCTCGATGACGTTCACGAGGCCTGCGGGGTCGGTCCGGTCCGAACTCCCCGGCCCCACAGACACGGAGGCGGTGTAGACCAGGCCCTCACAGGCCGCGAGCTCGCCCATCAGCGCTTCTGCCGCTTCCCGTCCCAGGTCATCCACCCGGACGGGCCGACCCCCAAGACTCTCGACCACCGCCGCCCCTGGCGCCGACCGAACCACCCCCAGGACCTCCGTTCCCTGACGAGACGCGTACTCAACCAGGTGCCTCCCAACGAACCCGTTGGCGCCCACGATCGCGATCCTTCGCTGCATTCCGGCCCGGAGGGTACCACTATGAGTATCACGGTGATCCAAGCCCAGAATCGGCGTCCCTCAAGGACAACGCGGCAGGTGCTGCTAACCTTGGGGCTGCGGCCCGACGGGCCGCAACCCTCAACCAGCATTGCGGCCCATGATTGAAGGATGAGAATCTCCGAGGCC
>JAENWE010000154.1 GCA_016650185.1 Vicinamibacteria bacterium
AACGCTTTGGCCAGCGCGGGGTCGGCGAAGGCCTTGGCCAGAGCGGGATCCGCAAACGCCTTGGCAAGAGCCGGATCAGCGAAGGCCTTGGCAAGGGCGGGGTCGGCAAACGCCTTGGCGAGGGCGGGATCCGCGAAGGCCTGGGCCAGCGCAGGATCCGCGAAGGCCTTAGCCAGTGCAGGGTCAGCGAAGGCAGCGCGAAGCGTCGGATCCTTCATGATGTTCTGGAAGGTATCGCTTTGGATGACGGCCTGGAACTCCGCGCCCTGCAGCACCACATCGCTCTGGGCGATTTGCTGTGCCTGGTAGCGGGTGGCGGCGCCGACCGTGCCCGCTGCTCCCTCATCCGAGGGCGGATAGCCCTTGACGGCAAAGTAGCCGATCGCGGAAACGGCAACAACGGCGACTCCAAGTCCGACGACGACCGCAGGCTTATTTGCCATGGCTACCCTCCATATCCGCGGGCGCGCCTGCCCATCGCCCGTGATACTTTCTGAAAAGGAAATAACGTCTGGAGTGGACAGGGTACGAGATAATATGGCACTGATGGGTTCGGGAGTCAAATCGGGTCCCGCTGAAGACCGTCCCACGCCCGCGAGTGAAGGCGCGGCGAGAGCGGCATGACCGCGACCGGTTTGAGCGTCGCCGCCTCTCCCGAGGGCATGCGCCAGGTGGCCGGAGCCTTCGATGCGTACAGTGCGGCGCACACGCTTCCCTCCAACGTGGTCGAGTCGGTCCAGGTGGCCCTCGACGAGGTTCTGTCCAACATCGTTCGTTCCGGCTTCACCCCCGGCCAGAAGGGCCGCATCGAGGTACGATTCGAGGTGGAGAATGGCCTGCTCGACGTTCTGGTCGTCGACAACGGTATTTCCTTCGACCCGCTGTCGCGCGCCACTCCCAATCTCGTCGCCCCGCTGGAGTCACGGCCGATCGGCGGCCTGGGAATCTACTTCGTGAAACGCCTCATGGATGCGGTCAGCTACGAGCGCGTAGGCCAGGAAAACCACCTTCGCTTCAGCAAGAAAATAGAGGAACATTCATAGATGGAAATGCGGGAACATCGGATCGAGACTGCCCTGGTGGTGGCTCCCCAGGGGCGGGTGGACTCCAATTCCTCGGGCGTCCTCGAGACCGCCATTCTCGGCCACGCGGGCGAGCCGCGTCTTCTCGTGGATCTCTCGGGCGTCGAATACATCAGCAGCGCCGGCCTACGCGTCTTCCTGATGCTGGCGCGCAAGGTCAAGGAGGGCGGGGGCCGCCTCGTCCTTTGCGGTATGGGTGCGTCGGTGAAACAGGTATTCGATCTCGCGGGTTTCACCGCCCTCTTCGCGGTGGAGGCCACCCTCGAGCAGGGCGCTGCCCGGCTGTCCTCTTGAAGACAGGAGAGGACGAGGCCGGGGCCGTCCGGCGCTTGAACTCTCTCCTTGAAGTCTCGATGGCCCTGGCCGGCGAGGTCGATCTGGACCCGCTGCTGAGCGTCATTCTCGCCAAGGCCACGGACGTGATGGAAGCCGAAACCAGCACGATCTTCCTCTACGACGAGGACGCGGAGGTTCTCCGAAGTCACGTTTCGGGGCAGTTGGCGAGAGATGCCGTGACTCTGAAGCTCGGCGTGGGCATCGCCGGTCAGGTGGCGAAGACGCTTGCCGTCGCCAATGTGCCCGACGCCTACGCCGATCCGAGGTTCAATCCCCGCTACGATCGGGATACGGGTTTCCGCACCCGCAACATTCTCTGTGGCCCGCTCCAGTCGCGGGACGGAAGGCTTCTTGGCGTGGTACAGCTTCTCAACAAGAAGGGGCGCTCAGGCTTTTCCACGGACGATCAGGCCCTGCTCCTCGCCTTCGCTTCGATCGCCGGCGTGGCCATCGACCGCGCGCGCCTTGTGGAGGCGGCGGTGGAGAGCAAGCGCATAGAGGAGAGCTTGCGCCTCGCCCACGACATTCAGATGGGGATGCTCACCCGGCGTTTCCCCTCACAGGGCGTTGCCATGCATGCCGACCTCGAACCGGCGCGAGCGGTGGGGGGCGACTTCTACGATCTGCTCGAGCAGGACGGGAGGGTCTGGTTCACCGTGGGTGATGTGTCGGGCAAGGGCATGGGAGCGGCGCTTTTCATGGCCATCACCCTCACGCTGTTTCGCGCCTCCGCGGAAGGAGCGTCGAGCCCGGCCGAGGTCATGAGTCGCATGAATCGCACTCTCTCCCGCGACAATCAGCGGTCCATGTTCGTCACCGTCTTCATTGCGCTCCTCGATATCGAGACCGGCCGAGTGACCTTCGCGAACGGAGGGCACAACCCTCCCTATGTTCTGAGAGAATCCGGCGTCCTGGAGTGCCTGAGCTATGCCGCCTCGCCTGCGCTGGGCGTCTTCGAGGATGCGGTCTACGCGAACTCCGACCTGGCTCTTCTTCCCGGGGATGGAATGCTTCTGTACACCGACGGAGTCACGGAGGCCAAGGCGCCGAACGAGTCCTTTTACGGAGAGGCCCGACTCGAGGCCCGGCTCCGTGGCCTGGCCGAGAGCCCTCCCGCGGACTGGGTAGGGGGAATCATGGCGGACGTGGCCGCGTTCGCCGCGGGCGCACCGCCGGCGGATGATCTGACTCTTCTGGCTCTGCGGCGCCCCCGAGGCTGAAAGGTCGCCCGGTCAGTGAGTCGGTTCGTCGCCCTCGTCGGCTTCGATCGGATCCTCGGGGTCATCGGCCGGGCGGCCCTTGCGGGGCGC
>JAENWE010000155.1 GCA_016650185.1 Vicinamibacteria bacterium
GCCCCCCGGACCCCCGCGCTCCGACCGAAGTGAATTCGGCCTCCGCTTCGTTTAGCCGGGGGGCCGCAGACGTAGGCCCGCTTGTGCTCAGCCCCCCGGACCCCCGCGCTCCGACCGAAGTGAATTCGGCGTGCTCTGGGCCATTTGGAACGAGACTCGGCGCGCAGACCTCCAAAGCGTGGACTAAAGCGGAGGCCTTGTGTTTCGTCTCTTCGTACTCGCGCGACGGATCCGAATCCGCAACCACACCGGCGCCGGCCTGAAGAAGCACCCGCCCATGGTGCACGACCAGAGTACGAATGGCGAGACAAAGATCCATGCGGCCGGCCGGATCGATGTAGCCGATGGCGCCGCCATAAAGGCCCCTCCGAACCGGTTCCAGAGAGTCGATGATCTCCATGGCCCGGACCTTCGGCGCGCCGGTGACTGTGCCGGCCGGGAAGGTGGCGCGAAGAAGATCGAGAGCGTCGCTCTCCTTCCCTAGCTGCCCCTCCACTTCCGAAAAGATGTGCATGACCCGCGCATGACGTTCGACTTCGAACTGACGGGTGACGAGCACGGAACCGTACTC
This sequence comes from Vicinamibacteria bacterium, assembly GCA_016650185.1. Classification (GTDB taxonomy): domain Bacteria; phylum Acidobacteriota; class Vicinamibacteria; order Fen-336; family JAGNNV01; genus JAGNNV01. Next base: position 572 of record JAENWE010000155.1, read on the forward strand.
GCAGACCCGACCCAGGTCGTTCCGCGCCAGGTCGACCAACATGACGTGTTCGGCGCGTTCTTTCTCGTCAGCCAGGAGATTCTCGGCATGGAGTCGATCGCTTTCAGGTGACACGCCTCGGGGCCTGGTTCCGGCCAGCGGGCGAGTCATCGCCCGTCGGCCTTCGAGACTCACCAGAACCTCGGGAGAAGAGCCAAGGACGGCGTGAGTCGCGCCGAGTTTCAGAAAATACATATAGGGGGACGGGTTCGTCTTTCGAAGCGCGCGGTAGAGATCGAGCGGGTCACCGGCAAAGGCGGCTTCGAACCGCTGCGACAAGACGCCTTGAAAGATGTCGCCTTCGCGAATGTGTTCGAGAATGCGGTCGACTCCGGCTTCGAAATCCGGCCGGGCGGTCAGCGGGCGCAGAGTCGCCTCGGCTCGTTGCGTCCTCATGAAGGGTTCGGGGCCGCTGCATGTCTCCAGGCGATCACGAATCTCTGCGGCCCGCGCGTCGGAGCCGGAGCCGTGCACGACAATGTCGGTGATGGCATTCTGATGATCGACCACCACGATCTCCGACGGAACCAGAAGGATGCTGTCCGGCAGGCCTTCCGGGTCGGGAGGCGAGGCAGGCAAGCGCTCGAATCGACGGACGATGTCGTAGCCGAGGTACCCGACGACGCCGGAGGAAAAAGGCGACACTCCGGGAAAGGCCTCGCTCCCTTCAAGGACAGAGCGAATGGAATCCAGAAGGTCGCGTGGATCGGCTCGGAAGGCCCCGGTCGCCATCTCCTCGATCGTGATTCCGTCCGGATGGGAGCGATGAATGTGGGTGGGGCGGCCGCCGAAGAACGAGTATCGGTTTCGTCCTGCCTCCCCGAGCGACTCGCAGAGAAACGCGAACGGATCGCTCGCGTAGAGCCGAGAGAACGCCGGGAGAGCCTCGACCGCGATTTGAAGACGGAGGTGCGCCACACTCATGCCACGAGATCGACCGCCGGCTCGGGAACGTAGCGCTCCAGGCCGCGCATCAGGTCCGCAAACAGATCGAGGTCGAGAGACTGTCTTCCATCGGAAAGCGCCTTGTCGGGATGGGGATGGACCTCGACAATCACGCCATCGGCTCCCGCTGCGAATGCGGCCCGGGCCAGCGGAACCACCATCTCGCGCTTCCCGGAGGCGTGCGAGGGATCGACCAGGACCGGAAGGTGAGTGAGGCTCTTGAGCTCCGGCACGATATTGATGTCGAGGGTGTAACGAGAGTGGTCGCAGAACGTGCGAATGCCCCGTTCGCACAGGATCACGTTGCGGTTCCCCTCCGCGAGCAGGTACTCGGCGGCCAGGAGGAACTCTTCGAGGGTCGCAGACATCATGCGTTTGAGCAGCACGGGTTTGCCGCTCTTGCCCGCTCGCCTGAGCAGCGGATAGTTCTGCATGTTGCGCGCGCCGATCTGCAACACATCTGTGACCGCCTCGACCGCCTCGAAGAATTCGACGCCGATGACTTCGGTCACCAGAGGCAAACCGGTCAGGTCGCGGGCCTCGGCCAGAATCTCGAGACCTTTTTCTCCAAGACCCTGGAAGGCATACGGGCTGGTGCGGGGCTTGAAGGCGCCGCCCCTCAGCAGATGTGCGCCGCCCGCTTTGACCCGTCGCGCGGTTTCGATCGTCTGTTCGCGGGTCTCGACTGAACAGGGTCCAGCGATCACCACCGGCCGTTGCTCGCCGATTCGGATGCCGCCCACCGTGACCACGGTGTCGTCCGGTTTCATTTCGCGGCTGGTGAGCTTGTACGGCTTGGTCACGCGAATGACATCGACCACACCGGGCAGGCCTCGGATCGGCGTTTCGTCGACGGGACCGGTGTTGCCGGTGACCCCGATGGCGACGCGCGTGGCTCCCGGGATCGGGTGAGGCACGAGGCCCAGGTCCTCCACGGCGCTGCAGACCAACGCGACCATATCGGGGTTCGTGGCGGGTTTCATGAGGATCAGCATCAGAGTCTCCGGGAGGCTTGTTTGAAGGAACGGACGAGGGCGGCGAAATCTTCGCCATGACGAATCGCATCCACCAGTCGGCTGCCTACAATGGCGCCGTCCGCGTGGGCGGTGATGGCTTGAACATGCGACGGGTTCGAGAGTCCGAAGCCCGCGACCAGAGGAAGCGTGGTCATCGCGCGCACGCGGTCGAGAATCCCGGGAAGGTTCGGATCGGCCTCACGGCGTGCCCCGGTGGTGCCCACCACGCCAACCACGTACACGAAACCGCGGGAGGCCGATCCGATCCGACGGAGCCTTTCCCGAGAACTCGTCGGCGCTACCAGGAGGACACAATCGATGCCAAAGCGAGCAGCGTCGGCGGTGAAGGGCGCCGATTCCTCCTCGGGCAGGTCCGGCACCACCACCGCGGAGATGCC
>JAENWE010000156.1 GCA_016650185.1 Vicinamibacteria bacterium
CTGCTTCGGCGTTCTCGGTGCGTGACCATACTTACGAACTGGGGTACTAAGCGCCGGTGAGCGCCGCGTAGTAGCCTCCGCGGCTCCCGTCATGGACTTCACGCCGCTCCGACGTCATCGCGATTACCGCTTTCTCTACGTCGCGCAGGGGGTCTCGTTCCTGGGCACCATGATGACGTACGTCGCCCTGCCCTATCAGATGTTCCAGCTGACGCACTCATCTCTGAGCGTCGGCCTGCTGGGTGTGGCCGAACTGATCCCTCTGCTTCTGACCGCCTTCATCGGGGGGGCTCTGGCCGACTCCGTCGATAGGCGCCTCATGGTGATCGTGACCGATCTGTTCCTGGCGAGCGGCAGCCTGGCCCTGGCGCTTCTGGCCCTCCATGGCGACCCTCCGGTTTGGTCGCTTTACGTTCTGGCCGGCTTCATGTCAGGTATGAATGGACTCCAGCGACCGTCGATCGACGCCCTGATGCCGCGGCTGGTCCCCCGGGAGGAGCTCCTCGCCGCCGCTGCGCTTGGATCTTTCCGCGGCAGTTTCGTGATGATCGTGGGCCCGGCCATCGGCGGTGTCCTGATCGCCTCGATGGGTCTCGCATTTGCTTACGCGATGGACCTGCTCAGCTACGCGATCGCGCTGGTGTGCATCGTGATGATCCGCCGGACCGCATCCCCCGAGGGCGCGGAGCGTCCGACCGTAGAAAGCATTCGGGAAGGCTTCCGTTACGCGATGAGCCGGCAAGAACTGGTGGGCACCTACGTGGTGGACTTCGTGGCCATGATTTTCGGCATGCCCATGGCTCTTTTTCCGGCCCTGTCGGAGAAGCTCGGGGGACCCCAGGTGCTGGGTATTCTGTACGCATCTCCAGCCGTGGGTGCGTTTATCGCCAGCGTGACCAGCCGGTGGACCCGCCAAGTGAGGAGGCACGGCCTCGCGGTCACCATCGCGGCCGCGATTTGGGGCGTGGCCATCGTGATCTTCGGCTTCTGCGACGCGATTGTGCCGGCGTCGTTCTTTTTGGTCCTGGCCGGCGGCGCGGACGCGGTGAGCGGCATCTTCCGTCAGACCATGTGGAATCAGACGATTCCGGATCACCTGCGGGGCCGGCTGGCTGGGATCGAGATGGTGAGCTATCTGAGCGGCCCGATGCTGGGTCACCTTGAGGCGGGGCTCGCGGCCGCGGCTTTCGGGGTGAGAGCCTCGGTGGTGTCGGGCGGAGTGCTCTGCGTCGTGGGTGTCATCGCTTGCAGCCTGTTGCTGCCGAAATTCTTGAGCTACGATGCTCAGGAGTTCGCCAAGAACGAGCTGGCCTAATTCCCGCCGGGCGCGCCTCAGGGCTCACGGCTCTTTTTCGCCCCGCATTTCGCTTCGTCTTTCCGGCCAGGGCTCAGGATCCGGCTGGTGTGGTCATACAATCCCCTGAACTCGATTCCTCGGAGAAACTCATGCGCCCGCTTAAGACACTTGCTCACTTTGGCCTGGCCCTTACCTTCACGCTGACCGCGACTTCCGTCCTGGCTCAGCGAGGGCGGGGGTTTGGCCAGCCCGACACCTTGACCTGGCGATTCTTCGGTCCGGCCGTCGGCAATCGCATCGCGTCCATTGCGGGCATTCCGGGCGATCCCACCACGTACTACGCGGGCGCCGCCTCGGGTGGGGTCTGGAAGACCACCGATGGCGGAGAGCGATGGACGCCCGTGTTCGACAGCCAGCCCGTGCAGGCCATCGGTGCGCTCGCCGTGTCCCTCGCGGACACGAGTGTTGTCTGGGCCGGAACCGGCGAGGCGTGGGCGGTCCGCGACAGCGATGTCATGGGAGACGGGGTCTACAAGTCGACCGATGCCGGCAAGACCTGGACTCACACGGGTCTCACCGAAACCGGACGCATCGCCCGCATCGTCACCCATCCGACAAACCCCGACGTGGCCTACGTCTGCGCGACCGGCCGGACCACCGGACCCCAGCAGGAGCGTGGCGTTTTCCGGACCGTGGACGGGGGCAAGAACTGGGAACAGGTTCTTTTCGTGGACAAGAACACCGGTTGCTCCGGCCTCGACATGGACGCCAAGAACCCGCGCAAGCTGATCGCGGGCACCTGGCAGGTCGAGATGCACCCCTGGGCGATGTTCTCCGGCGGTCCGGGCTCGGGCATCTTCATTTCGACCGACGCGGGCTCCACGTGGACGCGGGTGGAGAATCCGGGCCTGCCGAAGTCGCCGCTTGGGAAAATCGACGTGGCCATCGCGCCCAGCGACTCGAATCGCGTCTACGCGTTGATTCAGACCGCCGATCAGGGCAGCGTCTGGCGCTCCGACGATGGCGGCACGAACTGGCGCGCCATCAACCATGACCGCGCCCTTATCGGTCGCGCGGGCTACTACATCCATCTCTCGGTCTCGAGCGACAACCGCGATGAGATCTACGTCGCCGACTCGTCGTTCTGGGTCTCCGTCGATGGCGGCGAGACCTTCAGGGAAGGCCCGATGGGCGGCGATACCCATGACATCTGGGTGGACCCGAAAGACGGCGACCGCTACGTCGTCACCCATGATGGCGGTCTGAACATCACCACCCAGCGCGCGCGATCGAGCAAGAGAGTGACTCTGCCCATCGGCCAGATGTACCACGTGGCCGTCGACAATGACGTTCCTTACCGCATCTACTCCAATATGCAGGACAACGGGACCATGCGCGGCCGGGTCGATCAGCCGGAGGGACCATTCTCGTTTGGCCGTTCCAATGTGTGGGATCACTACCTCGGCGGCTGCGAGTCGGGCTTCACCATTCCCGATCCCAAGAACTCCGACATCGTCTACGCCACCTGCTACGGCAACAAGGTCACGCGCTGGGAGGCGAGGACCGGTCGGGCCCGCTCGATCGCGCCGTCTCTCATCTCTTTGGACTCGCCCCCGAACGACGCGAAGTATCGGTGCCACTGGTCGGCGCCCATCGCGGTCGATCCCTTCGACACCAACAACGTTCTTTATGGTTGCCAGCTCATCCTCAAGACTTCGAACGGAGGCCAGTCTTGGAAAGAGCTGAGTCCGGACCTTTCGACGCAGGATCCGAGCCGCGTGGTGCCCTCCGGCGGCATCGTGGGCGACAACCTCGGCCAGTTCTACGGCGAGGTGGTCTTCGCCATCGCCTTCTCCGAAGTGCAGCAGGGTCTGATCTGGGCCGGCACCAACGACGGCAAGATGTGGAACTCCTGGGACGGCGGAGCCACCTGGAATGACCTCACGAAGGCTCTGACCACCGTTGGCATGGCGGCGTGGGGCATGGTGAGCAAGATCGAGCCCTCGCACCACGATGCCGGGACGGCTTACATAGCCGTCGCCCGGCATCTCATGGACGATCGTGAACCCTACATCTACAAGACCGCGGATTTCGGCAAGTCCTGGACCCGCGTCTCCGGAGACCTTCCGAGCAAGCATCCCTTGTCCTATGTGCGCGCGATCGCGGAGAGCCCGACTCGCAAGGGCCTGCTCTATGCCGGCACCGGCCATGGCTTCTACTATTCCGTGGACGACGGCGCGCACTGGACGCAGCTTCAGACCGGCCTCCCCGCCGCACCCGTGACCTGGATCGCCACCCAGAAGAACTTCCACGACGTGGTGATCTCCACGTATGGGCGCGGTCTATATGTACTTGACGACGTCACCGTCCTTGAGCAGGCGGCGACGGTCGCGGCTCAGACCTCGACCCCCATGCTCGCGAAGCCGCGCGCGGCCTATCGCATGGGCCAGCAGGGCCAGGCTCCGATCACCTGGACCCAGAGCTCTGCGTCTCCCGCGAAGGTCGAAGTCCTCACCCCGTCCGGCGAGGTGGTTCGCGAAATCACCCGCCCCGGTCGCCCCGGTATCAACCGCACCTCGTGGGATCTACGCTACGCCTCCCCGCGTGTGGTCGCGCTGCGAACCACGCCCGCGGAGAATCCGCATATCTGGGAGGAGCCCCGGTTCCGCGGCCGGGACACCCGGCCCGTGACCCACTGGGGTTTGAACCAGGCCCAGGTGGGTCCCATCGTGTCGCCCGGAACCTACACGGTTAGGCTGACCGTGGGCGGCCAGACCTATACCGAGACGCTCGACGTTAGGCGCGACCCCAAAGTGGACACCAGCGACGCCGACTTCGATCTCTCGGAGAAGACGCAGCTGCGAATCCGCGAGGACATCAATCAGACCTCCGACATCATCAACCATATCGAGATCATGCGGAAGCAGCTGGAAGTCCTCCAGGCCTCCAGCCGCGGCGTGCGCGGTCGCGAGGACATCGGCAAGGCCGCGCTCGATCTCAATGTGAAGATGCAGGCCGTCGAAGAGAAGCTTCTCGAGCGGGCGCAGTGGACGTCCGACGACAAGTATTTCCAGCAGGCCTACCGGATCTACATGAACCTGATCTGGCTCAATGGCGAGGTGGGCCCAGGGGCGGGGGATGTGGCCGGGGGGGCGGACTTCCGACCAACCGACACGTCAATTCAGTTGCTGGCCGAGCTGGAGCAGAAGCTCGCCGCGTCCAAGGCGGAGTACGAGGCCTTGCTGTCAACGGAGGTGGCTGCCTTCAACCGCATGATGACGGAGAAGAACGCCCCGGTGGTGAAGTAAGAAGCAACGGGACGAGGACAGGTCATCAGATCTCGCGGAAGCGAGGAGAGCGGTAGAGGAGCGTTGCCGAGAGTACCGACATTCCGATGAGGCTCGCCGAAAGAGCCGCCGCCGGGCCGAAGGCGGTTACGGAGTAGCCGAGAAGCAGCGCTCCGATGGGCGACCCTCCTCGGAAGGCGAAGCCGAAGAGAGAAAGAATCCGTCCACGCATGGCCTCTGGAGCCAGTTCCTGGACCAGTCCGTTCATGGTTGAGCTACCTGAGGTCTGGACGACGCCATAGAAAAAGAGAAGGACCGTGGCGAGCCATTGGCGTCCGCACAACACCGCGCCCGCCCCGAGGAGCGGGCCCCCCGTGAAGCAAATCAGCACGAATCTGCCCCGACCCTTGAAGCCGCCGCGATGTGCGGTGGCGATGGCTCCCACGATGGCTCCAAGGCCGATGGCGGAGAGCAGCATGGAGTATCCGCCGGCCCCTGAGCCGAGGACCTCGTCCGCGACCACGGGCAGGAAGGTGGTGAGGGGGAAGACGAAGAACGAGAGAGCGCCCGAAAGACCCACAATGAGGGCAATCTCCGGGGCCTGGCGGACGTAGGCCAATCCTTCCTTCAAACTGTTCGCCATGCCCTGGGGCGCCCGGATGTTCGGGGCTGCGGCGGGAATCCGGATCAGCAGAAGCGCCACCACCACGGCTACGAAGGAGAACGCGTTGAACACGAAGCACCACGCCGCGCCCAGGGCCACCAGCATGGCGGCGGCGATGGGCGGACCGATCGATCGCGACAGATTGAACTGCAGGGAGTTCATCGCGACCGCCCGCGGGATGACCTCTCTAGGCACGATGCTGGTGAGGAAGGCCTGGTAGGTGGGGGCGGACTGGGACTGAGCGAGGCCGGTGATGAAGCCCACGGCCACGATGGCCCAGATGGACAGGTGGCCGGTGAAGTACAAGGCGGCGAGAACGAGAGCCAGACTGAGCTGCACGAATTGCGACGTCATCAGGATCGTCTTCTTGTTGATCCGATCTGCGAGGACGCCGCCCAGGAGCATGAAGCTCACCAAGGGCAATTCGCTCGCGAACTGACGCCAGCCGAGGTAGGAGGGATTCTTGAATTCGGTATGGATGACCCAGGAGAGGGCCACGTCCTGGATCCAGGTGCCGATGCTGGATACGAAAGCGCCGGTCCAGATCAGTCTGAAGTTTCGGACCTCGAACGCCGCGAGAAACGCCGGAAGGCGGGGTTTGCGCACACCTTCGGCGGGGCTTTCTTCTTTTTCGGAGGTCAGAGGAGGGGCGTCTACTTCTTGGCCTTCTTGGCCGACGCGGCGATGGCCGCCAGCTTGCGGGCCTTCAACACTTCTTCACGCCGCTTTCGCCGCCGTTTGAGCTCTTGTTGCCGTTCAATCATCGAATTCTGTCCGTCTCCAGTTGGGTGTCATCTCGTTGAGCAGAGGAGAATTCTACCGTGATTGACCCTTCCGGGGTCTTGCGTTCAGGCTTCGTAGAGGCATACCGCTCTGGAAAAGCGCACCTGGTCGCCATTTTGGAGGGTCCGTTCGGTAATCCTCTCCCCGTTCACCTTCGTGAAGTTCGTAGACTCGAGATCGACCAGCACGTGTGCGCCCTCGCGGTAGTCGATGCGGGCGTGCTCTCGGGAGAGGAGCGGGGCGTCAATAAAGATCCCGCACTTGGGATCGCGGCCCACGACCAGGGACGTCTCCCCCAATTCGAATGAGACCGTGTCCTCGGGGGAGTCCGATTTGTTCCAGATGAGACGCGCCATGGTGGGGAGGCCTTTGGGTGGGGGCGTTGTCGTCGGTTCCCGGAATCAGCGGCCGCCAGCCAGAGCGCCGATACGGCGCTTGGCGACGTCCTGCACAAGAGGGCCATCCTGCGAAAGCAGGGTGGCGCCCGCATCCTGAGACGCCTGCGTGTACTCGTCCAGGGCCTCTTTCGAGTATCCCAGATGTTCCAGGGCGACCCCGGCATAAAAGGCCGCGGTACCGCGCGCAAGTCCGGGGGCGAGAGGAAGTTCGTTCTTGGCCTTGATGAATGCGTCGTGTGCGCCGGCATAGTCGTGGAGGCTCAGAGCGATGAGACCGAGATTGAGGCGGGCAAGAGCGGCGTCTGCCGAGCCCGGATAACCCTCGATGACCTGTCGCAGATCCATGCTGATCTTGTTGGACAGTGCGCCGGTGCCGGCGAGCGAGATCTCTCGCGGCGCTTCTTCCAGGGGCAGACCGACGGTCTTCGGCCCCTCGCTGGTGGTTACGGTGATCGAGACGGGCTTCCCGGGCTCGGCGCCGGCGATGACGGCGAGAAGATCGGCCGTTTGGGTGACCTTCCGTCCGCCGGCCTCGGTCACGACGTGACCCTTCACAAAGGACGCCTTGTCGGCGGGCGATCCCGGGACGACTCGCAGGACGACCGGCCCGTCATGGAGGAGCGTGTCGATGGTCACGAGACCCGACCAGGGAGCTCTCAGGGGGACTCGCTTGTCGAAGGCCGCGAAAAAGCGGGCGTAGGAAGCATCGTCCTCGATCACCACGGAGGCGGAGTCGGGGACGACGCTGCCCGCGGCGTACACGTGGAGGATGCCGGAGCGCGTCAGTTGTTCTTCGGGGATCCGCCCCGCCAGGAAGCCCTGCACTTCGAGGGCGGCTGCGAGCTTCTCCAGGACCCTTCGGAGCAGGGCCGGATCGTGCGTTCGGGGCGGCAGCAGGTCGGCGAGTTTGAGGCGCTCGGTGGCCAGGATCTTCTCGACAATCGCGCCATCCGCCTTCAGGAAATTCATGCCCCGGATAGTGGCGGATGCGATTCGGTTCAGCCGGCTCGTCATCGAGAGCAGACTGCGTTGAGCGGACGGGCCGTCGGCGACCACGCCCAGGAACGCGAGGGTGGGCCGGATCTGGGCCGCGAGTTCGACGGTGGCGCGCGCCTTGAGGTCCACGTCTTGGACGAAACGTCCGGCGGCGTGTCGAACTTCGACCCGCCGAACGCCAGCGCAGACGGAGCGAAGGCTCTTGGGAGCGACGCCTTGCGACTCTCCGTCGATGAAGATCTGGCCTCCGGGCGGGTCGGAAGTGATGACGATCGACCCGACCGAGGGTTCGAGCCTGATGGGGGGAAGCTCGTAGTCCTGAGGCTCCGGGATGTCGAGGCCCATACGCAGCGTCTCGTAACAGGGTTTGTGGAACTCGATGGTGTGGGAACCCGCGGGCAGATTGGGGATTTCAAGACGACTCGACGATCGCGCTGGATCCAGGCCTCTTGCGGCCGCAATCGCGGCGAGGGCCGGATCGAGAACACCGCTCGTCGAGCCCTTGCTGACCCCATCGATCAGGATCTCCACATCCGTGGGTTCCGTGATCACGAATCCCGAGGCCGAGGTCCTTACCAGGTCGAACTGCAGGCTGAGGGTTTCGCCGGCCACCACTCTCACCGCACGCGATTCTTGGCGATATCCGTTTTTCAGGATCTCGAGGGTGTAATCGCCGGCCACCACCTCGAGGGGGAAGAAATCGGTCACCGATAAGATTTTTCCATTGAGCGTCACGGTGGCCCCCTGCGGCGCCGACTGAATGGTCACGAACCCGATCATCTGCGCCTTGATGGCCTTGAAGAAGTCCACGACCTTGGGCGAAATCAGAGCCGCGTCGAGGTTGTGCTGCGGAGCAAGGGCGATCAGCGAGCGGAAGCTGTCGGCCGCTCTATCGGTGTTGCCGAGATTCATCTGAACCCGGGCACGGTATTCGTAGGCTCTGACCAGCAGAATGACGCCCTCCTCGGTTAGAGGCTCCTGGCGACGCTCCGTCTCCAGCCGCGCGATGATTTCCTCGAAGCGAAGGAGCGATTGGCCCTGCTCCGGGCCCTCGAATTCGGAGATGGCCAGGTCGAGGGTGGCTCGCAACTCGACCAAGGTTGCCTCGGGCTGCGACCAGGCAAGCCCGGGGCCCAGGCAGAGGAGCAGAACCATGATCAGCCTTGAGTGAGTTCTCACTTGAACCTCACTACGGCCTGGGCTCGATCGTCGTAGACGAGCACGGCTCCGCTCGGGTCGATGGCGACGGCAAGGCTTTTTCTTAGGTCAGAAGAGCCGAACGTTGTCATCAGGCTACCCTTGGACGAGAACATCAGTATGCCCTGGTCCTCATCGGCCAGGTAGAGATTCGAGAAGGCATCGATGGCGATGTCGGCGGGCTTCTTCCACTCGAAGCCGGGGCCTCTCGGCCCGATCTTTGAAATCAAGCGTCCCCCGTCGTCAAAGATCTCCACCGACTTGTCGTCCCTGCGCAGCATCACCACGTCGCCGCGCGGGGTGGTCAGGAGCTTGATCACCTCGCGCTCCGCCGCATCGGGGAAGATGGAGGCGAACGTGGCGCCTCGGAATCTCAGCACGCGCTTTCGCCTCAGATCCGAGATCAGAGTGTCTCCCGAAACCAGGATGGTCGCGGCGCCGATCCGGTCGATGTTCTCCATGACCCCGGGCTTGTTGGACGGCGCGGCGAACGAGAAAACAGACCTCACGCCCACCTTGACCGCGAGTTTGGCCGCGAGGACCAACTCGCCCTCGGGCGAGACGGAGAGGGTCTGCGGATCATCGGCGGGGAGCGACGAGCTGAGCTTGAACTCTCGGTCGAAGGAAACCGCTGACTTCGTCTTGTTCGACGCGATCCAGATCACTCCGTCCGGAGTCACGGCCAGGGACCGAACGTCTCTTAGGACATCGCCCCCCGGTAGAGAAAAGGCGGTGTCCTTGAAGAAGACGGGCTTGTCGCCTCCGAAGAGGCGGTAAAGAGCGGTAATGGTGTTAAGGGCTCGCGATGCGGCCGGGGAGTTTGGATAGAGCGTTCTCACCCGTTGAAATTCCTCGATGCCGCTCAGCGGGTCTCCGGCCATGACCAGCGACTGCCCGAGCTCGAACTGAGCCTCGGGCGCCACGTCGCTTGCGGGATGATCGAGCACCGCCCGTCGCGCGGAATCGATGGCGGAGTCGAACCGGCCGGCTCGCCGGAACACCGCCGCCGCCGCCATCAGCGCGCTTGGAACCGAGGGGCTCTCAGGATAGAGCCTGATGACCCTCTGGAAGTTCGCGAGAGAGTCATCGAGGGCGGCCTGGGAAGCCGCGGTGGCGAACACCAGGCGGCCCATGCGGAGATAAGCGGCGGGCGCCGCGTCGCCTTGTGGGTACTTCTTGGTGATCTGATCGTAGAGATCGCGGGCCTTGCTGTGATCTTTCTCGATCTCCTCGGCATAGCGCGCGATTTCATAGAGAGCGTCGTCGGCGTACGCGGAAGTCGAGAAGCCGGTCACGATGGTCTGAAGCGCATCCAGTCCCTGTTTGGCCCGGCCATTCGCGAGGTCGGTCCGGCCGTCGTCCAGGAGGCGTTTGGCCTGGTCGTCAGGCCGTGCCGGGGTTTGAGCGAAGGTGGCCCCGGCCCCCAGGAAGACCACCCCCGCGGCCGCGAACCAACCAGCGGCCCTCATGGCTTTCGTCCCATGACATAGGAAGGCCGGCCCTCGCGAATCTGAACTCTTTGCTGGGCCTTGGCGCCGTCCGGCCACTCGAATGAAACCACATGGTCTCCGGCCACGATGGTTCGGTCGATGATGGGCGGGTAATCGACGAAAACGCCGTCGACGAAAACCTTGCAGTTGTCGGGGGCGGCCCGCACGCCGACTTTGCCCGTGCCCGGCGCCCGGTAGGCGAAGGCGCCCCCGGCATCGAGATGGACCGATTCCCGGTGGTTCAGGAAGAGGGACGAAGACTCGACCACGATTTCGTAGTCGCCTGAAGGCAGGGTGGTGCTGATTCCTGGCTTGTTGCTGGCGATGACTCTCCCAGAGACCGAAATCGTCACGGGATAGGCGCTCTCAACTATCAGACTGGAGGGCGGGCCCACGGGTTGGAGCGTGGTGTCAACGGAACTCGGGATGGGCGGAGCAATCTTGAGGTCTTTCGACTGATAGCCGGAAAGTGAGAGGGAGATCGCATGCGCGGTGTTGGAAGCGATCTCGATCCGCAGGGGAGTCACGCCGATGGCCTTTCGGTCCAGAAGGACGCTCGCCCCTTTCGGCTGCGTCCTGATCTCGACCATCGCCTTGGGGATCACCGCCACGGCGGGCCGATTCGGAAGGGCGGCGGGAGCCGGTTTCTCGGGCGCAGGTTTGGTCGCGGCCGGGTTGCTGGCCGAAGGCGCCGGCCGCGGCACGAAAACCTCTTTGATGGGAGGCGTGGCCGCGACTTCGGGGCTCCTCACCCGAGTGAAATACAGGAAAGCAGCGATCGAGCCGGTGATGACGCAGGTTGCGATGGCCCCGTAAAGAACCGCGTTTGAGTGGTGCTGAGCCGGGGCTGCGGCGCCCGGGCTTGGACCGCCCCGCAGCACCGTCTCAACTCGTCCGCCGATCGTGCGCCCGGATCCGACCGTCTGGTCTGCTCCGCCCGTTGCCCGGCCGAAGGACGCGTCGAGCTCGGGGAAGGCCAGAGTCTCCGCCGCCGCCCCAGGCTCGGCAGGCCTACGCTTGACCAGGCGAAGCATCCGCTGAGCCTCCGCCGTTTCCGGATGGGTGCGAGCAATTCTCTCCACGGTGCGGACGGTGCCGCTGTCGACTTGGTCGGTAGCCAGGAGTTTCCGTACCTGGCTCAAGGACGCTTGGTCTCCCATCGGGAGAGGCGGCGCCGAGTGGCGCTTTCGGACCCTGGCGAGTTCGTCGGCCATTTCGGCCGCGGAACCGAAACGATCCTCGGCGTGCTTTTCGAGGGCTTTGTCGATCACTCGCTGGACGTCTGCGGTAAGCGGTCCGGCGGCGTCGAGCTTCAACCTGGGGTGCGGCTCGTTGACGATTCCATACAGCACGAGCGTGGGACTGTCGGCCGCGAAGGGCCGCGTTCCGGCGAAGAGTTCGTGAAGGATGACCCCGACCGCGAAGACATCGCTGCGTCCGTCAAGGACGTTGCCCCGAATGTGCTCGGGGCTCATATAGAACGGCGTGCCCACCATCATGCCCGCCCGGGTCACCGACGCGCTCTCGACTTTGGCGATTCCAAAATCGAGGATCTTGACCCCGCCATCGTCGAGGACCCGTATATTGGAGGGCTTGATGTCGCGATGAATGATCTGATGGGCGTGGGCGAACTCCAGACCCCGCAAGGTCTGAATCGCGATGTCGAGGCGTTCGGTGGCGGTCAGCGGCTCGTGCGAGCGGAGCAGAGTTTCCAGGTCTTGTCCGCCCAGGAGTTCCATGGCGATGTAGGGGAGGCCGCGATCCTCTCCCAGTTCGAAAACGGTGACGATGTTCGGGTGTTGGAGACGGGCCGCGGCTTTGGCCTCGATCTCGAACCGTCCGCGGTTTTCGTCATCCTGGGAGCCGTCCACCCGAAGGGTCTTGATGGCCACGTCGCGATCAAGGGCCTCGTCCTTACCCAGATACACGACACCCATGCCGCCTTTGCCGAGTCTGGCCCGGACTCGATAGCGGCCGATGCGATACTCGGGTACGGACGGCTCCGAACGAGCGAGCTTACGGGCGGCCATCAGGGAAGGGCCGGGCGCAGACGAAACCTCTCCAGGTCACTCATCCCGCTTCACGAGAAGAACCGTGATGTTGTCTTCGCCGCCTTTGGAATTCGCCTCGGCGATCAGAAGTTCTGCGGCTTTCTTCGGATCGGCATTCGCGCGGACTATCCTCTCAAGGTCGGCGTCCAGGACCATGCCGGAAAGCCCGTCCGAGCACATCAGCAAAACGTCCCCCACCGCCATCTCGTGGGCGGTGATCTCCACATTCAGGTCGGGGGATGCGCCGATCGCGCGGGTCACCACGTTGCGGAGGGGGTGAGATCTCGCCTGTTCGTTGGTGAGCACGCCCAGGGCCACCTGCTCGAGAACCCACGAGTGGTCGACGGTGACCTGACGAATCCCGGAATCGTTGATCAGATACAGGCGGGAGTCGCCCACGTGTGCTATGTGGGCCGTCCCCTCCTCCAGCAACACGCCCACGATTGTGGTGGCCATGCCTTCGTAGTCCGCCTGGGTGAGGCTCAGGTCCAAGACCTTCTGGTTACCGAACCGGACCGCCGTCTTCAGGCGGTTGGCCACCAGGGAGAGGTTGGGGTCGACACCCCACGGCCAGGTGATGTCCGTTTCCTTTTCCGTCAGGGCCACGAACTCCGCCACCGCAAGCACCGCGGTGCTGGAGGCCACTTCGCCCGCGGCGTGTCCGCCCATGCCGTCAGCGACCACGAAAAGACTGTGCGGTTCGAAGACCCCGAAGTAGTCCTCGTTGTTCTTCCTGCGCTGGCCCACGTCGGTGGCCCCGAAGAAGTTGAGCTTCAATGTCTTGTGCCTTTGGTGGGGCAGCCGGAGTTGCTCAACGCTGATGGCCTCATGGATTCAGTAAGTAGACATCAAAGATGGAAGGTGAAGCAAACCCTTTTGCGTCTCAGCGCTTGCGGAGGCGGTCGAACAGACCACGCGCCGTTTCGCCGGTCGCTCGAGTTGAGGCCTCGGATTCGAGGGGGCCGAGGGGGATTTCTTTCTGGGCTCGTACGACGTCCGGATGATCCGGATTGATGGCGATGGCGCTCTCCAGAACCCGTCTGGCCCGGAGTTTGAGGCCTTGCGAGTGCAAGAGGAGAGCGAATTCAGCCAGGTACGATACGTTCTTGGGTTCGAGCTTCGAGGCGGTCTCCATGTGGTTCACGGCATCCCGAATCCAGTTCGGATTCTTGGCTAGAGCCATGGCGAGCAGCCCGTGGGCCGTCGCACTTGTCTCATCCTCGGTCACCGCCATGTTCAGCAACTGGACCGCAGTGTGGTAGTCCTGCTTCTTGAAAGCCTCAATTCCTTGACCCAAGGCGTCGAATTTGACCCGACCGGTGGTCGGGATGGCGGGGCTGGACGCGGCCGCGGGCGTCACCATGGGCTCAGCCGGCGGGGCGGGCCTCGATTCGCGCGGCTTAAGCGAAGGGCCCTGAACCATCGGCGGCGCGGCCCGGCGCGCCGGCGCGGCCTTGGACTCGGTTTCGGCCGGGAGCCGTGTGGTGTAGTCCCGGCGCGACCGTTCTCTCGACAACGTGTCGTAGGCGGCGGTGACGAACTTGAAGGCGTCCTCGGCCTTCTTTCGGGCTTCGGGATCTTTCACCTTGTCCGGATGCGTGGTGCGCGCGAGATTCAAGTAGGCGTCTCGAATCTGGAGGCTGCTCGCATCGCGGGGGATGCCAAGAATGGCGTAGTAGTCGATCATGGTTCAGCCGGAAGTGCCGAGGGAGGATAACTGATCGAAGGGCTCCCTAAAACTCCGCGAACCCATCCCTCCGAGGCGCGCGGCGGGACTACTCCTTCGTGCCCTTCTGGGTTGTTGCTTTCACGAAGCGCTGGGCCGACTTGCGAATCGCCTCCGGGACATTCCGGTCGACGGCGAGAGCCTTGATGTCGCGCGGTTGCAGGCGTGACACGAAGCCCATGGCGATGGGGAGCGGGGTTCTCGGGTTTTTCACCAGTGAATTGATAACCGTGTATTTCTTGGTCCAGTCGCGATTGGTGCCAATGCGCCGCAGCACTTCGTCCGACACGTTCTTCATGGAAGCGAACTGCTCGATCTCGGCCTCCGTGATCTTGGGCGAGCCGAGCACGGCCAGGGCGACCAGACGATTCGGATCCCGAATCAGGAAACTGCGAGCCTGAGCGTCCTCGGTGAGGGCGGCCTTGACCTTCTTGCCCGTGGTCAGGGTGAACAGCCGTTGCAGCTTGTTGAGCGCCTTTTCGTCCTTCTTCTCCTCCTCGGTGAGGATCGCGGTGGCGTCCTCGGGCCTGAGCTCGACCATGTTCTCGTCGAGCACCTCGGCTGGAGGTGCTTCCTCGGCCTGGGGCACGATCGGGGCGGGAGCCGGCTCCTCGAGGACAGGAGAGGGAGGGGGAGGCGGAGCCGCTTCGGGTTCGGCTCCGATCGAAAATGTCTCCCGAAATTCGGTCAAACGGCGCCGCTGGTCTCGCGACAGCATCGGGTTCGCTTCGATCAATTCGAGTAGGGGCGGATGGCGGAGCAGACGTGTCTGGTTGATGACCACCAGTTCGGCCAGCGCCTCGGGAAGCTGTCTCACATGAAGAGCAATCGCTTCGTCAGGCGTGTTGGAGTTCTGTAGACAGGCATCCAGGAGTTTCGCGTCATTGCGGGCGTCTAGCGCCCAGGCGAGAACGCTGATCAGAGCGTCTTTGGCCTTGAGCAGAGGAAGGAGGGTGTCGACGCTCAGCTCCTTGAAGGTCTTGGCGGCGAGGGTCGCGACTTCAGGCAGGGGGTCCCGGTGCATCACCTCGAGCAGGTCGACGAGGTCTTCGGGCTTCAGGGGGAGCGCGCCTTCGGCGGCCATCAACCTGACTTCGAGCGGCACTCCGCCGCGACGGATCTGGTCGACGAGCGGGTTGGCTTCCCGAGTCTCAGCCATGCGTCACACGTCTTCCCTGCGTGGAGTCAACCGGAACTCGCGCCTTTCAGCCGATCGGCTTGGTCGGAATCGGTTCCGAACCCGCGGAAAGCGCGCCTATGGCTTCCGGGGAAAGGGGGATGTTGCGCTTGACTTCGCCCCGGTTTCCGAGCGGTCTCGCCGGCCCGCTGTCGATCGCGACCAGGAGACCGCCGGCGTTGCCGACGGCCAGAGATGCGTTCTGTCTTGCGCTGATCGAGAAGGACTCTCCTTTTTTTAGAATCCGACTCTCCACCCGGTCGCCACCGACATCCAGGCCGATCCAGCAATCCTCAGTGGCGGTGAGAGTCAACTGCAGCGGCTGGGGAAGGACCGAAGCCGTGGTCTGCGCCTGACTCGGTGAAAGGGAGTCGGCGTCCGCTGGAGACGAGGTCAAATTCGCCTGTTCCGCGCCTGAGGAGAGGCTCGCAGGCGCCTCTACCGGCGGCCCCTCGGAGGGCGCACGCGAGCGGGATGAGAAGCCGGGGCTCAGAATCAAGGCGGCTACGGTTGCGAAAACGCCGACGATCAGCCCTCCGTTCACCAGCCGCGCCGCGACTCGACTCGAGACTCGTTGCTGAACGTCGCCGCTTTCCGCGACGGGGACGACCACGGGAGCGGTGTGGAAGCTCAACTCGGTCATGACTTTTTGTTCGTCGAGCGCCAGGAACCGCGCGTATTCGCGGACGAAACCTCGAACGAACAGGCCCTGCGGGAGCTTGTCGAGGCGATCCTCTTCGATCGCCTTGAGCATGCTCACTCCGATCTTCGTGGCCGCAGAAATATCTTGGAGGGAGACACCCCGCAGTTCGCGTTCGCGACGAAGAGATTCACCAAAAGACGCCATAGCTTTTTATGACTTTTCCTCTCTCAATCAGAGGGGATCCACCGACCTGACTGGATTCTAGGCCCGAAAGACACAAGTTGAGAAGATACTTTTTGGCTTTCTCTCGGAGCGTCATCCGGGACTTCGTCTGCTACGCTCGCACGTGCCTGAGACCATGAACATGTCCGATTCCTCCAAGGCGCCAACCTGGATGATCTATGGGGCGAACGGCTACACCGGCGCCTTGATCGCCCAGGAAGCGGCGCGTCGAGGGCACAAGCCAAAACTGGCCGGGAGGAACGCCGCCGCGATCGCGACCCTTGGGGCCCGCCTTCAGACCGCCACCACCGCTTGTGATCTTGATCACCCGGCTGCCCTGCGTGCGGCCGTCGCCGGCTGCAAGCTTGTCCTTCATTGCGCGGGCCCTTTTTCGGAAACGTCTCGCCCGATGCTTGAGGCGTGCCTCGCGGAGGGGGCTCATTACCTCGACATCACCGGCGAGATCGATGTCTTTTCCGCCTGTCATGCGCGATCGGCCGAAGCCGCCCAGCGTGGGATCTGCGTGGTCCCCGGTGTCGGCTTCGACGTGGTCCCGACGGACTGCGTGGCCGCCCTGCTCAAGGCGGCCCTGCCCGACGCCGTGTCCCTGGTCCTCGCATTTGAGGCCGCGGGCGGGCCGAGCGTGGGTACCGCCAAGACCAGCGTCGCCGGCATAGCCAAGGGCGGCCGCGTGCGTAAGGGGGGCACGGTCATCCAGGTTCCGCTGGCCTTCAAGACCCGGACGTTCATGCGCCAGGGGAAGGCGCGGCTCGCCATGACCATTCCCTGGGGCGACGTGTTCACCGCCCACATCACCACCGGCGTGCCCGACATCGAGGTGTACATGGCCGCTTCGGCCTCAACCATCGCCTCGGCGCGAAAGTTGAACTGGCTGCGTCCCCTGATGGGCCTCTCGATGGTGGGCCGGTTTCTGGAGCGTCGGACCGCGGCTTCGGTGAAGGCTCCGTCCCCGGAAAAGCGCGCGCGCAGCGGCTGCTACATTTGGGGGGAAGCCACCGCCGCGGACGGCCGGAAGGCGACCGCCGAGATGGAAACTCCGAACGGTTACGACCTCACGGCCACCGCATCCCTTGGAGTGGTCGAGCGTCTGCTGAATCCGGCGCTCGTTTCTCGCCAGGGCTATCTCACTCCCTCCCAACTCATGGGAGCGTCCTATGCGCTCACTCTTCCGGGCGTCGTCTTGACCACCGCGCCGTGATTTCCGACCAGTCCAAGGGCGCCTCTCGCACCACGCGATATCTGGACGCGCTTCTCGAAAGGCATTTCAAGGAGTTGAAGTTCGGGGAAGTCACCCGAGCGCTCCGCGCCCTGTCCGCGGACTATGTCGAGAAGCGCGAGGCGGGGGGCCTGATTCGCGCCCTGGAGGGCCGGGGCAAGCGTGCCGCCTTCGCGCTCTACTACGGCGTCACCCACTTCCTCGCCACCGAGGCCCTGGTCCGCGAATTCGACCTCGGCTTCACAGGCTCAGGACGTCCGACCATCCTGGACCTGGGCTGCGGCACCGGCGTGTGCGGCGCCGCCTGGGCGCTCGGCAGCGCCGATGCCACCTCGGTCGTGGGCGCCGACCGTTCCTCGTTCGTCCTCCATGAGGCGCGATGGACCTATCAGATCCTGCGCATCAAGGCGGAGACCAGCCGGTCGATCACGGAAACGCTCGACGCCATCCGCCGTCCGGATGGCATCGCCATCGGCTGGACGCTCAACGAACTCGATGACGAGCGACGAGACCGCATCGCCGCCCGAATCCTCCCCTGGGTGGCCAAGGGATCACGGCTGCTGGTCGTCGAACCCGTTTCCAAGCGCGTGGCCCCATGGTGGGACGAGTGGACGAAGCGGTTTCCCCCGGACCGTTGTTCTGTGGTGGAAAAAAAACTCCGCCTGGACCTGCCTCCAAAGATCGCCCTCCTGGCCCGATCGGCCGGCTTGAGCACGGATGCCATGGTGGTCCGGGTACTCCTGGCTCCAGGGCCGGGCGAACCGCCGAGGCGAACCCCTTTCTCGCCTGTGGCGTGATAACCTCCCCGCCTTCGTCCAGCGCGCCGGAGTGGCGGAATTGGCAGACGCGCACGGTTCAGGGCCGTGTTCGCTTCGGCGAGTGTGGGTTCGACCCCCACCTCCGGCATATTTTCTAAAGCCCCCCTGCCTCGGGGAGCCTTCGCGCGGGGAGTGAGTTCCAAACCTCATGGCCCTTCCGCTGGACGAGTTCCATGCCTCAGACTTTGCAAGACTCCAAGACTC
>JAENWE010000157.1 GCA_016650185.1 Vicinamibacteria bacterium
GCACCCGTCATTTACTGGGCGAGAGACTACCAGAGCCAGGGACCCCCGACAAACCTTCTCTCACCGCGATCGACGAAGCGTGTTCCGTATTCCCAACCACCAGATCGAGGGCGTGGCCAAGCACCGGGGACAAGGCCGAGATGCCTTCGGACACTCCTCGGGTCGAACCCGGGAGGTTCACAATCAGGCAGCGTCCTCTCATCCCGCACACCCCCCGGGAGAGGGCGGCGAAGACGGTCCGGTCCAGTCCGCGCAAGCGGATGAGTTCCGAGAGCCCTGGCGCCTCTCTATCGATGACACGCCTCGTGGCCTCGGGCGTCACGTCCCTTGGACCTAGGCCCGTCCCGCCGGTAGTGACAACGAGATCGGCTCGAGCGGCGGAGAAGAGCAAGATCTCGGCAATTCTCTCGACCTCGTCGGGAGTCACCAGCGGCCCGTCCACTTCAAGACCGAGGCTCTCGAGCCCTTTTCGCGCCTCGGGGCCGGAAAGATCCTCGCGCCGGCCGGCGTGAACCGAGTCGCTCACGGTGATGACCACGGCGGCTTTTCGTTCTGTTCTCACAATCGTGGACGGCGCTCCTTATCCACTCCAAGGATCCAATGTCCGCATGATAGAAGACGAAGTGTGATTCTTTGGCCTTTTGCCCTCCTCGGCTTATTGCAGCCGCCGATGGGCACATACTCGTTACAGGCTGTCGTTTCTGATTCGAAAGGCGTCCCGCTCCGCGATCTGGAAGCGGCAGATGTCTCCTTGACCGCGGGAGGTCAGACCGTTTTTCTTGACCGCTTTGAGCGCGACGAACGCCCGTCCCGGGTGGCCCTCCTTGTCGACTCGTCGATGCCCATGGCCACGCCGTACCGCGCGAGCTTCATTGATGCCGCCAGCGCTTTCGTCGCCTCCCTTCCTTCGAACACGCGGGTTACGGTCTGGACAACCGGCGATCGACCGGCCAAGGTCCTTGATGATCTCGACCTCAACCTCGACCACTCCGCGCGGGAGCTGGTGAACCGCTTGAGTCGAGTCCCCACGTCGGGCGGCAACACGATTCTGGACGCGGTGGTCGAGGCCTCCGAGGACCTGGTGAAGAAAGAGGGAGAGCGAAAGATCGTGGTTTTTCTTTCCGGTACCGGTCCGGGATTTTCGAGCGCGGATCGGCAAAGCATCGTGGACCGGGTTCTCAAGACCGGGGTCGAAGTGGCCGGTGTGCTGGCGTCGGAACGAGGCGAGTCGGAGGGAGGCGGTGAGGTCAGCCAGGCGGACTACGACTTCGTGTTCGGCCAGTTGACCGAGCGCACCGGCGGGCGCCTGGAGCGCCCACTCACGACCATGGGTGCAAGTTCAGTCTTTGCCCGAGTGGCGGCGGATCTGCGATCGACGTATCGTCTCTCTTTTGATTTCAGCGGCGCCAAGATCCCCCGGCTCGCGCTTCAGGTGGCGCGGCCTAGGGTGAAAGTCCGGCTGTCCACGCCCAGAAAAGAGACTTCCTCGCCGTGATAACCCTGTTCCGTAGCGGTCTTCTTGTTTCTGTCGTGATTTCTTGCGGGGCCGCGGCCCTGGCTTTTTCTCAGACTCAGGCCCAGCCCCCTCTCACTTTCGGCACGGGGATTGAAATCATCAATCTGACCGTGACCGTCACCGACTCCCAGGGTCGCCTGATCCCCGGCCTCGACCGCGATGCCTTTTCGGTCTATGAGGACGGGGTCAAGCAGGACCTCGCCCTCTTTAACCGTGACCGCCTGCCCTTGTCCGTGGTTCTTTTGATGGATGCGTCAGCTTCCATGGAGGACAAGGTGGGCGTGGCGAAGTCCGCGGCCAAGCGTTTCGTGTCCACTCTGGTCCCCGAAGACCGCGCCCGGGTGGTGGGGTTCAACAATCGAATCGACGTCTTGCAGGACTTCACTGGTGACCAGACCGCGCTCAACGCGGGCATCGACCGACTTCGTCCGACCGGGGCCACCGCCCTGCACAATGCCTTCTACATCTCGATCAAGGATCTCCAGAAGGAAAAGCAGGTGGGCGCGGGCGCGCGAAGACAGGCCATCATCCTGCTCTCGGACGGAGAGAACACCGCGTCGATCGTGACCGATGAACAGGTCATCGAGCTCGCGCGCAAGGCCGAGATTTCGATCTATTCGATCCGATTGACCGCCGACTACGAGGGGGACAAGGGTCGGGCTGCGTTCTCTCAGGCCACACATCTGCTCTCGGTTCTGGCTCGTGAGACCGGAGGCCAGGCCTTCTTTCCCGCGCAGATCCAGGAACTCGATTCCGTCTACGACCGGATAGCGGAAGAGATGCGAACCCAGTACTCCCTGGGTTATGTGCCCACCAACCTGAGGAAGGATGGTCGCTACCGTCGCATCGTCGTGCGCATCCCATCACGCGATAACGTTCTTCTGCGCTACAAGCTCGGATACTTTGGCCCGAAGGCCTGAGCCCATCGGACGAGTCGCGGATCGCCCGTTTTTCGAGGAGAGACCCAAGCCCCCCATGCCTAAGTCCATCATTGTCGGGAGCGGTTCCGAGATCGGGAAGAACCGGATCACCAACGACGCCTTGTCGAAAGTCCTCGATACCAACGATGCCTGGATCCGAGAGCGCAGTGGCGTCGAGACCCGCTACTACGTCGATGCCGGGACCTCTACCTCCGACCTCGGGGTGATCGCGGCCGAGCGGGCGATTGAGAACAGCGGAGTGGCGAAAGAGGAGGTCGATCTGGTGATCTCGGCGACCATGACCCCGGACTACTTTTTCCCTGGAAATTCCGGCATCTACCAGACCCGCCTCGGCCTGAGGCAGATTCCCTGCTTCGACATCCGACAGCAATGCGTAGGCTTTTTGTACGGCCTCCAACTTGCCGATGCTCACATCCGTTCGGGTCTGGCCAAGACCGTCCTGCTGGTTGGCGCCGAGGTCCACACCGGTTTCATGCCCTTCTCGCCGAAGACCTGGGATGTGATCCACGGTCGTGATCCTGGGCCGATTTCGGCCGAGGACTTCGAATGGAACTCGCGCTTCCGCCATCTGCTCGTTCTCTTTGGCGACGGCGCCTCGGCCGTGGTTCTCAAGGGGCACGACGAAGCGGATCGGGGAATTGTCGAAACCATTCTCTGCGGCGACGGCAAGGATCTCGACAAGCTTTACGTCCCTGGGACCGGATTTCGCTTCCGCCCCTACACAAGCCCTGAGCAGTTCGCGAGAGGCGATCACGTCCCGGTGATGGACGGCAGAGCCGTGTTCAAGATGGCCACCACCCGGATGATAGAAGTGGCGACCGAAGTGATGAAACGTAACGGCGTTTCGGTGTCCGATCTCTCTCTGGTCTTGATGCACCAGGCCAACATGCGCATCAATGAGTATTGCGCCAAGCATCTCGGCATTCCAAAGGAGAAGATCGTCCACAACATCGAACGCTACGGCAACACCACCGCCGCTACCATCCCTCTTCTCTTCGATGAGGCGGCCCGCGCGGGCAAGGTGCAGGAAGGCGACCTGATTCTCATGGTGGCTTTTGGCGCGGGCATGAATTGGGGCGCCACCCTCATGCGCGCCTGAGAGAAGTGCGCAGGCGCGCCTGATCGCGACCGCTAAACCGCTTCGGTGGCCTCGCCCGGCTCGGGTACCTTGGTCTTCGAGCCGCCCGGGCGGAGGATCTCTCCGGTCGACCTTTGATCCTGGTAGTAGTAGTAGTAGTAACCGCGAGTCTTGCTGTCCAGGGCGTTTATGACCACACCAAGGAGATTTGGCGTCACTTTTTGAAGGGCTTGGATATTGCGCTTGATGGCTCTCTTGTCGACTTTGTTGTGTTCGACAACATACACAACCAGATCGCAGTAGCGGGCGAGAAGCAGGGCGTCGGTCACGGAAGCGAGGGGTGGGGAATCCACCAGGATCCAGTCGAAGTGGCGACGGAGCCGGTCCATGAGATCGCCCATCTGCTTGCGAGCGATCAGGGCCGGCGGGTTTGGAGGAAGA
>JAENWE010000158.1 GCA_016650185.1 Vicinamibacteria bacterium
GACCGCGCGGGTACAGAGGAACACCCCGCGCAGATTGGCGTCGATCACCATGTCGAACTGCTCGTCGGACATCACCGAAACCTGACCGTCCTTGACCTTTGCCAGCATCCCGTCGCGCAGGATTCCCGCGTTGTTGATCAGGACATCGATCTGCCTGAACGCCTCCATCACTTTCGCGGTGGCCGCCTGAACGAGTGCGGCATCGGCAACCGAAACTCGGGTGAACATCGCCTCAGAAGCTCCCGCCGCCTTCAGTTCATCGACGAGCACCGCTCCCTCCCCCTTCACATCCCACACCGCCACCCTGCAGCCTTCGGCGGCGAACGCCAGGGCGGCGCCCTTCCCAATGCCCGCGGCGCCCCCGGTGACGACCACGACTTTCCCCTTAAGACCTGTATCAATCATGGGCTGCGGTTTTAGCAGAAATCCAGGCCAGCGGGACGGAAAGAAGGGCCACGATCCCCAGCTCCCTTCGAGAGAGAGAAGAGGTCACGGTTTCTTGTCGCGCTTGATCGGTTCGAGGGTGAGGGGGGCCGCCCGGAGGCGATCGGCCCGGCCCTTCGCCTCTTCATAGAACCTGACCTGGACCCGCGAAGGGTCTTCGCTCTTGCCGGACTTTCGGCGGACGTACACGCCGTCGGATCCGAGGACTCGCGCCTTCTGATTGTCCTCAAAGAACCAGTCGAGGATGGTCGAAAGGCGCTCGGCGGCTTCCTTCGAGACAACGCGGCTCATCAATTCAATCCGGCGATCCAGATTTCGGGGCATCCAGTCGGCGCTGGCGATGTAGTGCTCCTCGTCGCCCCCATTGAAGAAGTGATAGATCCTCGAGTGTTCGAGGTACCGATCGATGATCGACACCACCTCGATGTTCTCGGACACGCCCTTCAGGCCGGGCCGGAGGCAGCAGATGCCCCGGACGTTGAGTTTGATCTTCACCCCCGCCTTCGAGGCGGCATAGAGGGCGCGAATGATGTCCTCGTCCACCAGGGCGTTCAGTTTGGCCCGAATGAGGCCGGGCTGACCTTCTTCCGCTCGTCGTCGCTCCCGATCGATCATCGACAGGATTCGGGTCCGAAGGGCCATCGGAGCCATGGTGAGCCGCTGCATCGACGGCGGGTCTGAAAAGCCGGTAATCGCGTTGAAGAACGCAGAAAGGTCCTTGCCCAGAATTTCGTCCGCCGAAAGCAGGCCGATGTCCGTGTAGAGCTTCGAAGTCTTCTCGTTGTAGTTGCCGGTGGACAGGTGGACGTAGCGTCTTATCCCCAGGGGCTCGCGACGGACCACCAGGGTCGCCTTGGCGTGAGTCTTGAGGCCGCGGATTCCGTAGATGACATGCGCGCCTGCGTCCTCCAGGCGACGGGCCCAGCGAATATTCGAGGCTTCGTCAAACCGGGCCGTCAGCTCAACCACCACCGTCACCTGCTTGCCCGCCTCCGCGGCCACCGCCAGGGCCCGGATGATGTCCGAGTCCGAGGAAGGACGGTACAGGGTCTGCTTGATGGCCAGAACCTGAGAGTCGGTCGCGGCCTGTCTGAGGAAATCGTTCACCACGTCGAACGATTCGTAGGGATGGTGCAGGAGGAGATCTCGACCGGAGAGCAGGGTGAAGAGGTCGGTCGCTTCCGTGGGGGTGATGGTGGCTTGAGCCCGTTGAGGCGGGTCTCGAAATGAGTCGAGGGCGGGCAGATCGAGGATCTGGAAGAAGAGACGAAGGTCGAGCGGGCCGGCGATGCGATGGACCAGAGGATCCGCTCCGTAAAAGCGAGAAACCAGCTCCTTGAGCAGCGCCTCGGTGGCTCTTGCGTCGATGTCCACGCGAACCACTTTCGACCGGCGGCGCCCCTTGACCTCGTCTTCCACCAACGATAGGAAGTCGTCTCCCCCGCCTTCGTCGTCAATTTCCAGCTCCGCGTCGCGGAGCACCCGGAAGGCGGCGACGTCCCGGACCACCTGACCCGGAAACAAGGAACTCAACTGAGAGAGCACCACCGTCTCCAGCCTGACGTAGGTCGAGTCGGCGCCGGGCACCCGAACGAGCCTCGAGAGAACCGGGGGCACGGGAACAACCCCGAGCCTGGGATCTTCTCCGGCCTGGTCCGGCTCAAAGAGGACCGCCAGGTTCAAGGCGAGGGAGGGAAGCATCGGGAACGGTCGCGCGGTGTCGATGCCCAGGGGCGTGATGACCGGCTGCACTTCATCTTTGAAAAATCGGATCACCCCCGGCCGCAAGGCCGGATCGAGATCGCCAAAGTCGACGATGCGAATTCCGATCGCGTCAAGCCCGGGCAGAACATCGCGCTCGGAGAGTTCGTGGAGGCGCTTCAGTTGCTGGGACGCCCCTTCC
>JAENWE010000159.1 GCA_016650185.1 Vicinamibacteria bacterium
GCGTCCTGGAGCACATTGCGGGACTTGGATCTCGAGGTCACGATGATGGCGATGATGAAAAGAGTGCTGGCGAAAATCACGTACAAAGTGCGCGTGGAAATGTACTGAGCGATGATCCCGCCCAGAAACCCTCCCGTCGAGGTCGAGAGCAGCAAGGTGAAAGCCAGGGAGACGTTCACCAGCCCGCGTCGCATGTTCACGGTGGTGGCGGTGGCGGAACTTGCGATCACCGCCACCAGACTCGCGGCCACGGCGGTGCGAGGCGGCAGGTGAAAGCCAAGAGCCAGCAGCGGGACGAGAAACACTCCGCCCCCCAGGCCGAGCAGGGCGCCGACCATTCCCGTGAGCGCCCCACAAAGGGCATAAACAACCAGCTCGCCTACCCCCATGTTCAGACGTCGCTCCGGCAGAGCTGGATGTGCCCGTGCGTCACGTTCTTGGCGGGATCCACGACCGCCCGACGGCGACGCCGCGACACGTCTTTGGGGGCCAGTCGTCGAATAAGCGGAGCGGCGGAAGGCTTCTTCACCGGGCCAGAACACCCACCTGGCCGCCCGTATGCCAGAAGAGGATCGTGGAACCAGGGGCGATGGATCGATCGCGGACCAATGCAATGAGGCCAGCCAGGGCCTTCGCGGTGTAGGTGTGATCGACGAGAATCGCCTCGGCGCGGGCGAGAAGGTTCAAGGCCTCACGTGAGCCGTCCGTCTCAAGACCGTACCCATCTCCGACGAACCGGTCCATCACCTCGGCACGAGTGACGTCCGCGTCCGATCCAGCCAGATCCAGAACGCCCCTTTCCAGTCCCTCGACCGTTCGCCGCAGCGCCGTCTCGCTCTCATCCGCGCTGATTCCGATCACCCGGGTCTTGAGCCCTTCGAGCGTGATTCCGGCGAGGAGCCCCGCCTGCGTTCCTCCCGATGAAGAGGCGTGAATGATCACATCCGGCCGGTGGCCCTGATCGATCATCTCGAAAATCCCGAGGGCCAAGCCGGAGGCTCCGAGAGGCGTGGAGGCTCCGAGCGGAATGATCGTCGGCTTGCCGCCTTCCGCCCGCAAAGACGCGCCCAATGAAGTCATGGCGGGCGCTCGGTCGAGTCTGCCGGCCACGAAATGGAGCGTCGCCCCGAAAACGTCGTCCAGGCGGGTGTTTCCGCTGAGCGTCGCCGGGGCTTCCCCGGAAAGAACCAGATGGCATCGCAACCCGAGACGCGTGGCCGCCGCCGCGGTGGCGCGGCAGTGATTCGACTGGACCCCCCCGCAGGTGATCACCGAGTCGAAGCCCTCCTGAACGGCCTCGGCCATGACCAGATCCAGTTTCCGCACCTTGTTTCCGCCGAAACCGAATGGGATGGCGTCGTCCCGTTTGATGAAGATCGGATAGGGCGACGCGATCGCCTTTTCGAAACGCTCCAGGCGATCGATCGGAGTGGGGGCGCCCAGAAGGGACGCACGCTTCAGGGAGCGAAGGCGTTCACGAGGAGGAAGAGGGGTCACGAATGGGTCAATCTATCAAGGTAGATGACTCACGAAGATTGTAGGAGCTAGAGGGCCAACCCGCAGATGGAGATGGAACGGCCTTCTCTGGCCTGGTCGATATACTCCACTGCCCTTATGCCCCCCCGCGCCGCTATTACCTCCATTGGCCGTTACCTCCCCCCCCGGGTGCTCGATAACAAGTATTTCGAGCAGTTCGTGGCCACCAACGACGAATGGATCCGCACCCGAACGGGAATCACCACCCGGCACCACGCCGAAAAAGGGGTCGGATCGTCTGAACTGGCCACCCCCGCCGCTCGTGAGTGCCTGGAACGCCGCGGGCTTGGCCCCGATGAAATCGACCTGATCATCGTGGCCACGGTGACGCCTGACATGATGTTTCCGGCCACCGCCTGCCTTCTGCAGGCGAACCTGGGCGCGACCCGGGCCTGGGCCTTCGACCTCTCCGCCGCGTGTTCCGGGTTCGTCTATGCCTTGACCGTTGGGGCCCAGTTTGTCGAGAGCGGCGCGCACAAGCGGGTCCTGGTGGTGGGCGTCGATGTCATGTCCTCCATCCTGGATTTCCAGGACCGCACCACCTGCATTCTCTTCGGAGACGGGGCGGGCGCCGTCCTGCTCGAGCCCGCAGAGGACGGCACCGGCCTCCTCGCCTTCACCCACGAGGTGGATGGCACTGGCGGCGCGTACCTCCATATGCCGGCGGGAGGCAGCCTGCGTCCGCCGAGCCACGAAACCGTCGATCAGAAATTGCACTTCATCCGGCAAGAGGGCCAGGCCGTCTTCAAGTACGCGGTGCGAAAAATGGCGGAGGCCTCGGTTCTGGCCGTGGAGAAGGCGGGGCTTCAAAACAAAGATATCGATCTCTTCATACCGCACCAGGCCAACATCCGAATCATCGACGCCGCCCAGACGAGGCTCGGGTTGCCCGATTCGAAGGTCATCAAGAACATCGCCAAGTACGGCAACACCACCGCCGCCACCATTCCCCTGGGCATTTATACCGCCCTTGAAGAAAAGCGCCTCAAGAAGGGCGACAACCTTCTGATGACCGCGGTGGGCGCGGGGTTCACCGTGGGCTCGGCCGTGCTTCGCTGGTCGACGCTCACTCTTTGAGTCGTCTGCCTCTGGAGGCCACACCGACATGGCCCTTCTGGCCTTCATCCTTCGCGCGATACTTTTCCTGTTCGTCTTTCGGCTGGCCGGGATGGTTCTCCGGGCCTTCTTCGGCGGTCTGGCTCAAGGATCGCGGCCCGGTGGAGCCCGAGGACCGGGTCCGGAGCCGGCTCCGCGTGGCCAGGTGGAAGAACTCGTGAAGGATCCGGTTTGCGGGGTGCACACCGCACGCTCATCGGCCATTGCCGGGAGCTACCGGGGCGCTTCCGCCTACTTCTGTTCCGAGGAATGCGCGGAGAAGGCCCGAGCCCACTGATACTAGTGTGGCGACCCTCAAAGAGCCATACCAC
>JAENWE010000160.1 GCA_016650185.1 Vicinamibacteria bacterium
GCGCTTCGACCTGGCGAAGTCCACCAGGATGCGCCGCATCAACCGCGCCGAAATGGCCAGGAAGTGGGTCCGGTTCTGCCAGTCGACGTGCTGCACGTCGATCAGCCGGAGGTACGCCTCGTTCACCAGCGCGGTCGCCTGGAGGGTGTGACCGTGACGCTCGCCCGCCATGCAACGCCCCGCAATCCGCCGCAGTTCGTTGTGCACCAGCGGGATCAACTCGTTGAGCGCAGCCTCATCCCCTTTTCCCCATTTCAGGAGAAGCCGGGTGACACGGTGAGTGTCGCTGGGAATGAATAGATCCTACGCCGATTTTTTTGGAGGCGTTCCGTCGTTCGACTCGGTTTTCCGCCTTTCCCTACAGAAGGGAGACGGCAATGGAAAAGGCGATTCGGAACATCATAGTGGCTGCGGCGGCGACGGCGTTGGCCCTCACCGGCGGGACTTCGAGAGCGGCCGATCGCCAAGCGCCGACCGTGGTTGTCCACGTGGCCGACCTCGCCGGCGTCGGGAGCGCCGGCCTCGCGCGGGCGATGGCCCAGACCATGGGTGTCTACAAGGCCGCCGGCGTTCGCCTGGTCTGGGTGGAGGCCGGGAAGGGGCCAGGCGCTCGCGCGTGCGAAGGGTTGAATGTGTTCGTTACGCTGCTCTCGCCTCGGCAGTTGTTGGAGCAGGGGGGCCGCGAGAGCGCCCTCGGTCGGGCCGCCCGCGCCGAGAGGCAAGCTTGGATCTATCCAGGTCGCGTCAGCCTGCTGGCCTGGCAGAAGAGCATGGATGAGAGGGTGTTGCTCGGCCTGGTCATCGCCCACGAGGTCGGCCATCTTCTGCTGCCCGGACCCGGCCACTCATCCGACGGGATCATGACCGCCGGAATCGACACCGACCCCAGGGGCGTGCGGGCGAGGTTCACGCCCCGCGAGGTCCAGGGCATACGAGCGCGGGTCGAGTCAGAGGCGGGGAACCCCGAAGAACGAACGACCTGCGGGAGCTGAGGATGCGCCCGGGGGCAAGAGTTGTCATGGCTGCCTCGACTGACCAGCCGCGACGCGGGCCTTCAGTTCTTCGACCCAGTTCGTGACGAGGTGGATCTGGGTCACGGGAGCCCGGGACGGGGCCCCGGTGGCGCCTGGTAGGTGTAGAAGAACTGGCCGTCAGGCGTGACCGAATAGCACCGGGTGGGGCTGCATAGAAAGCTCCGTTCCGGTGCGGAAAAGAGCCGTTGTGGCCTCCCGAGCTGTAGCGAGGGGCTGAGCTGCGCTGCGACTGACATCAGGTCACGCCTTCCATCGGACGGTCGCAACGATGACAGGAAGAAGATCTCACGGCCCGAAGGGTTCCAGGCCGGACTGATCCCTCCGTCCACCGATACCTGCTGCGGGGCGCCCGGACCTGGGTATGGCTGAACGTACACCTCCTCGCGTCCGGAGACATCAGATGAGTACATCAGCCAACGTCCGTCCGGCGAGAACTCCGGGTAGTTCTCCGAATTGGGCGTGTGGATCAGGGGCTTGGCGGTTACTCCGCTCGAGTCGAGGCTGGCAACCCAGATGTCGTCGTTACCGCTGCTGCTGTTGACGTAGGCCAGCTGACGGCCGTCCGGAGTCCAGGAGGAGGGCACCCCGCCTTCGGTCAGCACCTTCGGGGCGTCTGTCCCGTCCGCCCTTCGCCAGGCCACCCGGCTGACCCCGTGGCTCAGCGAACGGAACGCGATACGTTGGCTGTCGGGCGTCCACCGCGGCCACGCGCTTTCGCCCGCGTCCTGAAGCCGGCTCGAGGTCCCGCGGCTCAGGTCGTAGATTCACAGGCCTTCCTCGGCAAGGTCCCGCCTCGTGCCTGCGAGGCGACGGCCGTCCGGAGAGAGAACGGGTCCGAGTAACCTCAGCGCCGGGTTCACCGGACGAGATCGGCCCTGTCGATCGACCGCGACAATGTCCCCGTACGGGGAAACGACCCCGCCTCGGATCCGAGTTACGCGTTACGTAACGTAGACTTGAGGTGTGCCTGACCTTCCGGGACAAACGAACCCGCGACTTTGCCGACGGCAAGCGCGTCAAGGCCTTCGATGGGATCCGCCGCGCGGCCGAGATGAAGCTGGACCAGGTCGATGCCGCCACCTCAATACGCGACCTCGCGCTACCCGGCAATCGGCTCGAGGCTCTTAAAGGGGCTCGAAAGGGTCAGCACAGTATCCGGATCAACGACCAATGGCGCCTGTGCTTCGAGTGGCGGCATGGCGCCCCCGGACCAAGCGACGTTGAGATTGTGGACTATCACTAGGAGAAGACGCAATGGCACGCACACCAATACATCCGGGCGAACACCTGGCTGAGCAGTTGAAGGCGCTCGACATGAGCGCTGCGGAACTCGCTCGCCGACTCGCTGTGCCGACGAATCGGGTCACTGCGATCATCAAGGGGCAGCGCGCAGTCACCGGGGATACGGCGCTTCGACTCGGACACTTCTTCGGGAACAGTCCGCAGTTCTGGCTGAACCTCCAGTCGCTCTATGAACTGCGAGTTGCAGGGAACCGGGCGGGCGCTGAGATCCAGTCTCTTCCGACGCTCAGCGCGCCGTAAAAGGATCTCACCCCGCCCTGCGCAACCACCCGCGCCGTCATTGCGAGGAGCCCGACGAGACGGAAGCGACGAGGCAATCTCGCTGTTAAACAAGCCGCTTCCCAGTTGAAGAGCTTGTGCTGCGGTTCTGTTGGAACGGGGGAGCTCGACATCCTGCTCGCCATGAAGGACGCGGTCGCGAAGGATCTCCTGACGCTCGTGAAGACGAAGGCTGAAGAGCTCGGTATTCAGGTCACGGGCCTCGGGATCCGCGACATCGTGCTTCCCGGAGAAATGAAGGATCTGCTCAACAAGGTCACGGAAGCGAAGAAGGCTGCCGAGGCGAACCTCGTCGCTCAAAAGAACGACGGTGGCACGGTGTTTGTCGTTCTCCCCCGGAAACTGCCGCTCGATCTGCTCGGCGACGACATTCATCTCCGCGCGAGCGCTCTCGAGTGTGATGCCAGGCTTGAGGCGCCCGACCACACGGAGATGGCTATCGCTGCGATCTTCAAAGGCGTTCTCGCGAAAGCGCATCGCTGTCCACATTCTTGTGGCCTTGTCCGGGAAGGTGAACTCACGAGGCATGATGCCGATCACGGTGTAAGGCTTTTCGTCGAGGATCACCGCCGTGCCCATCACATTCGCGGCGGCCCCGAAGCTGTCCCGCCAGAGGCCATAACTGAGGACCACCACACCCGCCGCATTCGTGACGTCCTCCTCCGGCCGGAAGAGTCGGCCGAGAAGCGGCGGCACGCCGAGCGTGGGCAGGAGATTGGCGGTCACGGCGATGCCTCATGGGATCCGTGCCGCCGATCAGATTCATCGAGACTGTGGTGTAAGCGCCGAGCACGTCGAAGGACTTCGCCATGCTCTGCCAGTCCCGAAAATTGGCGGGCGAGGGATCCATGCGCGAGTAGCCCGGAACGTTCTCCCAAACCTTGACCAGTCGGTCGGGTTCCATAAACGGCAGGGGGCGGATGAGCACCCGATCCGTGACCGAAAACGCGGCGGTGGTGGCGCCGACGCCCAGAGCGGCCACCAGAATCGCAGTCAGTGTAAAGCCGGGCTTACGAGCAAGAGAACGGGCGGTGAAACGCAGGTCCTGACTCAGTATGTCCCAATGAAGGCGAGAGGAATTCGGAATGACATCGACAACCGTCTCGATCCACAGGCTCAGGAAGTCGCCGATGCCGATGGCTGCCTCCAAACGTCGCGCGAACATTCGACGCATCTCTTCCCCATATTCCAGCCGAAAAGACTTGGGGAAGAAGTGAAGGAAAAGGTTGTAGAGGGCCATCACGCCCTCTCCGGCGCGAGGCCCGCCGCTCGTGCGAAACCGACAAGCTCGCTCAGTCGGCCGGCTTCGGCGCGGGCCGCGGCACTTCCAAGACGAGTGATCCGGTAGTACCGGCGGCGCTCGTCATCGAGTTCCGGCGCGGGGCGCTCGCGCATTTCTTCGATAAGGCCGTCCTCCAGCATCCGTTGAATGGAGCGATAGAGCGTGCCGGCACTCAGGCGCAGAGCGCCGCCGGTGCGGGACTCCACGTCTTGAATGATGGCGTAGCCGTGACGCCCTTCCTCAGCCACCGCGAGAAGAATGTGGAAGGTCGCGAGAGGCAGCGGGAGGAATGGAGAAGGGTCGACGGTTTCGTGTTTCACGGCGTGACTATATCCATATCGGATATAACGTCAAAGGCTATATTTGGGTTCGAAGCTCTGTTCGAAAGCGATTTCGGACACGCTGGCCGCGGCGATCGAGTTGCGAGCCAGGAAGGAATTCGTGGGCGAAGAGCGTATCGACGCAGCGAGTCCGGTCGATGCGATCCTGGGCGTGCACAAACGTCTCGGACGCTTCTCCGCCTCGGCCACGCTCCTGAGGCACTTCCGAGCTCTCCCCTCGAGTGAACGCCGCGCCAATCCGCTGGCCGGCGGGATCGACCTGTCGAACGTCAGCCTCAACGCCCGGAACGCGTTTCTCGAAGCGAACGGCCTGGGCGCCGTGGCCGGCCAACTCCGTGACCGCGCGCACACGATGGTCGTGGGCCTCTCGACCACTTCTCTCCCCGAAGGCGCCGTCCGCATCGATCCGACCTACAACATTCGCTCCGAACACAACCTCGGCTACATATTCACGGTGACGTTCCGGCCGTGAGGGTCATGCCCGAGGTTGCTTAGACCATATTCTCGCGGCTGCGTTCCAACACCGTCCGCAGATTCGCGACCACCCTGTCGGTTTCCTTGTCCTTCAAGCTCAGGATCTCGCGGAGGGCGATGCCGATGTGGGGAATGAACTTGTCGATATAGCCCCTCTTCTTGGCCTCGGCCGCCTCGCGCTTGCCGCGGCGAATGTGAACGCCGAGCCTTCGACC
>JAENWE010000161.1 GCA_016650185.1 Vicinamibacteria bacterium
CTTCCGCTCCGCTCGGGTCCGCATCGAGCACGATCAGATCCGGGCGCGTCCGGCGCGCTTCTGATACCGCATTCGTCTCCGTCGCCGATCCGGAAAGACTCAATCCTTCCGTGCTCTCCACCAGACGCCCCAGCAAAAGCAAACACACCTCATCCGCCGAAACCACCAATACGCTGCGGCCCCCTTCTCCCGTCATGAGGCCGTCCTCCGCATCGATACCGAACCCTTCCTCATCCACCCGTTCAGACGCTCCACGATCGCGTTCGGACCCAGCACTTCGCTCACCCCGCCCGTGGCCATCGCCGCGGTGGGCATGCCCGGCACCGCACAGGTCTCAGGAGATTGCGCCACCACCGACATTCCCTGAGCGGCCAAAGCGCGCACACCCTCGGCCCCGTCCTCTCCCATCCCGGTGAGGATCGCCACCGCCACCGCGATTTCATGCTCGGCCGCCGACAGCAACAGGACGTCAATGCCTGGATGGAAGGGATTGTCCGGCACGTCGGTCACGCGCAGTTGCAGTCGCTCCCCCTGTTTGGGGATGAACCGATAGTCAGCCCCGCCGCGCAAAACGCTGATCACGCCAATATCTGGGAGCGCGCCCCGGCCCTGTTCGACCACACGCAGCCCGGTTTCGAGCGCCAGATGGGCGGCGAAGCTGGCGGTCTGATCCGCCGGCATGTGCTGCGCGATGATCACGGGCAGAGTGGGCGCATCGAGACCCTTCAGCATCGAGGTCAACACCATCGGTCCTCCGGTCGAGACACCGATGACCACCGCCTCCGCGGTCCGGCGTGCGCGTCGAACGTCCGGCGCACTCCTGGGAAGGAGCAGAACCGCTGGGGACTGAGTCCTTTGCCGCCAGGTCTCGACGACCCGCGCCAGGGTGGACGCCAGTTGCGCCTTGATGGGCCCGAGGTCGTACGACCCCGTTTTGTCGCTGCCGGAAAGCCGGACGATCTCGCCTGGACCCAAGGGAGTCGGGGCATCCACATCCGCCTTCGGGTCGATCAACAGAGTCGGCGCCCGGCGGGACTGGATCAACCGGACCAGGGGGTTGTCCGGCTCCGGGGTTAGCAAGGCCGTGTCCACGACCGCGACATCGACCCGGCTGCCTTCAAGAGCAGCCACGGCCGAAGCGGCGGTGCGCGCCTCGGCCACGATGGTGACCTTCGCCGCGCCGGAGAGGATCTGTCGCAAGGCGATGGTGAGGAAGGCCGAGGAGCTGGCGATGACGACGGTCGGGGGTTTGCCGCTCATAGACCCGTCTCCCTTCCCCCGCCGGACCCGTGGACAGACTCAGCCATCCGCGCGGCGAGAACGCGCATCAAGCGGTCTTGAACTGGGCCAGGCGCTCCCGCGTCTCATTGGCGAGCTGAGAGAGCTGAATCATGGTGGCCGTAATCTCTTCGGACGCCGCGGAGTTCGAGGCCGCGATCCCGCGCAACTGCGACACGCTGCTATCGATCTGGGTGATCGTCGCCTGCTGCTCTTCCATGGCCACCGAGATCGAGCGGATCATGTGCGTGGTCTGCTCGGTCTCCCCCGCGATGGCGGTCATCACGTCCCGCACCGACACCGTCGCGGCCTTCCCCTCCTGCGCGTCCGAGGAGGCGCGTTCCACGATGTCCGCGATCTGCTTGGCGTTTTGCCCGGCGCTCTCCGCCAGCTTGCCGACCTCCTGGGCCACGACCACGAAGCCCTTGCCGTGTTCCCCGGCCCGCGCCGCCTCGATGGCCGCGTTCAGGGACAGGATGTGGGTGCGATTCGCGATCTGGGAGATGACCTGGGCGATCTGGTCGATCTTGCGGCTGTTCTGGGCGATGGCTTCGACGATGGGCATCAGCTGATCGACCGCGGTTTGTCCCCGCTTGACGAATTGAGAAGCGGCGATAGCCTTGTCGGAAGCGTTCTTGGTGCTGTCCGAAACGATGCGGATAGCCTTCGCCGAATCGGTGAGGGCCGAGGCCACCTGAGCGAGGGACGACATCTGCGAGCGGGCGCCGTCCGAGACCTGGCTGACCGCCGTGCTGGCTTCGCCCACGGAGACCGCAGTCTGGCGGGCTTTCTGGCCGAAATCCTTGAAAGCGTGACTGCTGGTGTCGAGCAGGTGGTTGACCTTTTGTCCGATCTCCTTGAGGAAACCGGTCTTGTCCTCGAGCTGAACTCTCGGGGTGTAGTCGCCGCCGGCGGCGCGAGCGATCAGTTCGCCGATCTCCTTGGTGGCCTGCTCGGCTTTAGCCGCGACCAGCATCTTTTCCGAGTTCTGCCGTTCGATTTCGGCGTTTTGCTTCGCCACCTTCTCGGCATTCTGTTTGAACACGATCACCGCCTTCCCCATGTCGGCGATCTCGTCGCGCCCCTCCAGACCGGGCACCTCGATATCGGTATGCCCTTCGGCCAGCCGGGTCATGGCGGCGGTCATCCCGGTGACCGGCGCAACGATGCCGCGGCCAATGGCCAGCGAGGCCACGAGGCCCAGGATCGCCGACAGGGCGATGAGAAAGAGCAACTCTTTCTCGCCGAGAGCGGATTTCTCATCGGTCTGTTTCTTCACCGCTTCTATATGCGCCCGGTATCCCTCGGTGGCCTGGCCAAAGTCATCGGAGATCTTCAGCGCCAGCGGCTGAAGGCTGTCTTTTACGAGCGCTTCGATCTTCTGGTTCCCCTGGGCTTCGGGCAGTTCCCTGCGAGCGGCGGAGAGAGCATCGAGAAATCTTGAGTACTCCTTGAATTCGCCGAGAAGGCTGAGGATGCCCGCCTTCTGGCCGGAATCCGTGACCAAGCCGGGGATCTCGCCCAGGTTATGGGTCAGGCTGCGGTTCAGCTCGTTGATGATCTCCTGGGACTTGTCCCGGTCGGTGGAGGCGAGCGAGTAGGCCAGCACCTCGCCACGGAGGTCGGCGAAGTCCCGCTCCGCTTCCAGCAGTTCGATCAGGCCTCCGGTTTCGCGGTCCACGAAATCGTCGAAAGTGTGGTCGAGGCCGGACAGAGCCCGGTAGCCCACTGTGCCCACTACTGCAAGCAGGATGAGCAACACCACGGTGAGAGCGTTGATCCTGGTACCGATCCTGAAACGTCCGCTGAACTGACTCATGTAATCCTCTTTGACCAAAAGCGGCGTTGCCGGATTCTGCGGGGCGGAAAATCCTGTCGCCCGCAGCCGCCATAAGGCCGCGCGTTGCTGGAATTGTACGGGAGTCGAGGGCCGGATTGGCGAAAGCCAAGCCATGCCAGCCAACTTCTAAATCTTTGGCAGCAATCGGTCGAGGGTCAAGACCGGAATGCTGCGGCCATGGACGTAGGCCCTGTGGGAGGCCGGAAGGACCGGGGCCTCTTCAATGGTCTCGTAGCGCTCGAGCGTTACATCTTCGATACTCAGCACCTGATCCACGAGGAGGCCGGAAATTGCTCCCTCGATTGTGGTCAAGACGCACGGGGGCTGGTCGTCCTCGCGGGGTTGGGTGGGCGAGGGAGCGATCTGGCGGCGCAGATCGATGACCGGCACCACCGCGTCGCCCACATCGGCGAGGGCGTCAAAACCCCGTGCCTCCGAGGGCAGGGGGGTGAGCTGGACGGAGGCGAGAATCCGCGTGATGCGCTCGAGGGGAATCGCGCACAACTCCTCGCCCACCCGCAGGGTGAGAATCCGCTGAATATCCTCGGGCGCAAGGTCGCGTTCCTCCGGCTGGGCCTCCACGTGGGGGATGAGAGCGCTGAGCTCATCGCCGACTTCGGCCAGGAGTTTCGACGGGGCGATGATTCCGATGATCGATTTCTGCGGCGAGATCAGGTAGCTCTCCACTCCCGCCCTGGCCTCAGTCATCGAGTGAATGGCCTCGACTGGAAAGCGGTCGATGGCGACCGCGCGGTCGGCCAGCAGGGCCACCACCTGTCCCTCCGCGCCGTGCGGCACGATCAGGGCGACCGCCTGCCGCCCCGGCTCCTCACCTCCCAGCCGTCGGGCGATGGAGACCGCGACCGCGGGCGCCCCGCGAAGGTCGATGAGTCCCGCGACCCACTCGGGCGCGTGCGGCGTCGGCCGGATCTCAGCCACCGCCACCATCTCGATCACGTCCTCCGTCCGGAGCACGTAGGGCTCACCGGCGACCTCGACAAGGATGAAAGGCTGATGACCGAGGCCTGGATCCTGATCGGTGGGCGCCTGTGCGGGCAGGCCGCTCCCCAGGATCACACTCCCGGTTTCGCCCCCCGGATCGAGCGTTCCGCCGCTCGTAAAGCGGTCCAGATCGAGGACGGAGTAGGGCTGGTCCTGGTAGGTGAAATGACCCGCGAAGAGGGGAGCGACGATGCGCTCCTCCTCGCTGAGCATTTGCACGCTCTCGGCTTCGATCTGGATCATGGCGCTGACCTGAGGGACGCGGAGGGCGATCGACCCGCCCATGTCGGTGATCAGGACCAGCACTCCCCCCTCCGCCTGGGGTTCGCCGAAGAGATTCCCGAGCCGCACCTGCGGCACCACCTGTCCCATGGCCTGGACCAGACCCTCGAACGAAGGCGGGCTGAAGGGCAATGGAGTCAAGGGCGAGCACTCGACAATGCCGATCACCCGCTCGAGGGGCACCGCGAAGTGCTGGTCGCCCAAACGGGCGCAGAGCAGATCTAGCCGAGACATGGCCCTGAAATCCTATTTCTCATGCAGGGTCCATACGCCGTCCCACTGCGCGGGCGGCTCGGCCAGAAGTTTCTGGCAGCGTTCGATCAGCATCTTGGCCGCCTTGTCGTTCGCATTTTCCCCACTCGCCTGTTTGAGGCTCGCCAGGGCGGGCGAAAAGTCACCGGTCTGATACGCGGTCAGGCCGGCCTCATAAGCCCCGAGCCAGGCCGAAGCACTCGCTCCGGGAGCTTTCTGGAATACCTCGTACACCACCGTCGGGGTGTCCTGCCCCTTCACCCGCACCACGTCGAGCTTGCGCGACGACACCTTGCGCGTGAAGGCCCCGTGGGTCGTGCTGCACACCAGCAACGAGGCCCCGTAGCCCTTGGTCAACGACTCCAGGCGCGCGGCCAGATTCACCGCGTCTCCAATCACCGTGTAGTTCATGCGGTCCGGCGATCCGATGTTCCCCGCGATCACCTCTCCAGTGGCCAGACCGATCCCGATATGGATCGCCATCTGCTTGGTCCGCTCGCGTTCCCTGTTCAGAAGATCCAGGGCATCCAGCATCCCCACCGCCGCCAGCACCGCCCGATCGGCATCGTCCCCATGAGCCAAAGGCGCCCCGAACAGGGCCATGATCGCGTCCCCGATGTACTTGTCGATGGATCCCCCGTTGTCCCGGATGATGTCGGCCATGAACGAGAAGTACTCATTCAGCAGTTTCACGATTCCCGCCGCGCCCAGCACCTCGGACAGGGTGGTGAAGCTGCGCACGTCGCTGAACAGGATGGTCGTCTTCACCAGGGCTCCGCCCAGTTCCGAAGCACCCTCTCCCAGCATGCTGGTGGCGATGCGCCGTGACACCGTCTTCTCCAGCAGCTTCCGCATGTCGCGCTCGCGGGTGACGTCTTCGAAGATCGCGAGGGCGCCGCTTCCCGGCAGGGGCCGGACCACCAGTCGCAAGGGCATCCAGTCCCCGTTCTCCGTCGAGAACTCCACTTCCTCCGCCGCCCGCGCCACTCCGGTCGCGAGCACGTCACGGATGTCCTGCCCGATCGTCTCGTTGAATTCGCTGAACAAGGAAGCCAGCGTGGCCGGGCCCTTGGGCAGAGACTTATGGCCCAGGATGCGGGCCGCCGCTTCATTGGCCGCGATCAGATTGCCGCTCCGGTCAAACGCCATCACCCCCGAAGGCAGGGCGCTCATCAGCTCTCGATACAACGCCTTTGCGGACGACTCGGCGCCATCTCCAACCGGCGCTTCGCTTGGGGCGTCGCCACCCTCAGACGCCTCCACCGCACGCGGCGGCAAGCCCAGCACCCGGCGCACCGTGCGCACGATCTCCGATCCCTGACGGTCCTTCAGATCCAGACTCACCGCCCCCGACGGCTTGGCCAGGACGTCGGCTGCGCCCAGACGCAGCGCCTCCGCTCGCTCCGTCGATCCTTCCGTACCCAGCGAGGACAGGATCACCACCTTGCTCGTCGAGCGCAGTCCCAGACGCCTCAGGGTCTCGAGACCGGACATCTCCGGCATCTCGATGTCCAGAAGAATCAGGTCGGGCTTCAACTGACGCACCTTCTGCAGCGCCACCTTCCCGTCTTCCGCCACATCCACCACTTCCAGGTCTTCGTCGCTCTCCACCACCTCTTTGATCACGCGACGCATGATGAAGCTGTCGTCGACGACCAGCACTCTCTTCTTACCGCTGCCGAAAGGGGGTGTCTGTTCGGGGCTCTCGTCGGTCATGGGATCATCCTGTCAAGGTCCTTCAAAAGGGTGCAAACAGCTCAGGCCCCGGTCGCCTGGGTCACGACCGCGGAACGAAACCGGCGGCGCTCCGCGTAGCTCGACAGGGGCACTTCGAGATCGGGGCGCAGCCGCAGTCGGAACATGCCCAGTTCTGAATCGTAGCAGGCGCGGTCGAAGAAACGACGCGCGTCACGCGGCGCCCGCGGAAGGCTCAGCAGGGTCTGCTCGTCGCAGTCCACGATCTGCTCCACCGCGTCCACGATCAGGGTGGCCCGGCGCTCCCCGTCGCTCGACTGCCATTCGATCGACACGCACGGCGGCTCCCGTTTGGGATCCGACAGACCCAGCATCACCCGGGTGTCGAGCACCAGAGGGCCTCCCCCCCGGTCCAGACGCAACGAGCCTTTGAGCGGACGCAACGCCTCGTTCCAGACCCCGATCGACGAAATGTTCTCGCTCGGAATCAGAATCTCGTACCGGGCGCTTCGCGCGCGTAGATGTTCTGACATCGAAGATCAGCCTTGGGCCACCCGAGAATCCGCCACCCGCAGCCCGAACACCGTGGCCCGGCGCGCCAGATCGAACACCGCGTCGGGGGCCACCACGATCACGATCCGATCGGTCCCCAGTGTCGAAATCCCTCCGATCCCCGGAATCGAGGCAATCCGAGGCGGCATCTCCCGGATCAGCATCTCGTGACGTCGCAGAATCTTGAACACCTCGATCCCGATCCTGCGGCCGCCCCACTCGCACACGATGATCGCCATCTCCGTCCCCATCGTCTCCCGAGCCGTCCCCGCTTCCTCCGCCGGCAGCTTCAACAGGTCCACCAGCCGGAAGATGGGCAGATAACGCCCGTGCAGCAATATCGAGCGCTGCCCGTTCACGATCTGCACATCTTCCCGTCGGAAGGCCAGAGCCTCCGTGATCATGCGCTCCGGGAAGGCCACCAGTTGAACCGCGGTCTGGGCCAGAAGCACGGTCTGGATCGCCGCCGACAGCGGCAGTTCCAGCCGGAACGTGGTGCCAAGACCCGCTCGGGTCGCGATCTCCAC